>JAITAP010000082.1 GCA_031284065.1 Prevotellaceae bacterium | reverse complement strand
TGAAGCATGTCAGCTGATAACATTAACGAAAACGAGCAGGACGAGCAGGAGGAAGCCGTAGAAAGCACCGGTAGCAAAGACCACGAGCGCTTTGCCAAGCTTACCGGCATAGACGAAAGCAAAAAGTTTCGCCTTACCGGCATGTACAAGGACTGGTTTCTGGACTACGCTTCGTACGTGATTCTGGAGCGCGCCGTGCCGCACCTCAACGACGGGCTGAAGCCTGTGCAGCGGCGTATTCTGCACGCCATGAAGCAGGTTGACGACGGACGGTTCAACAAGGTTGCCAACATTATTGGCCAAACCATGCAGTACCACCCGCACGGCGACGCCTCCATCGGCGACGCGCTGGTGCAGCTGGGGCAAAAGGATTTGCTCGTTGAAACGCAGGGAAACTGGGGCAACATTTTCACCGGCGACAGCGCCGCCGCGCCGCGATACATTGAGGCAAGGCTATCGCGCTTTGCGCTCGACGTGGCGTTCAACAGCAAGACAACCGAGTGGGTGGCTTCCTACGACGGGCGAAATCAGGAGCCGGCCACGCTGCCCGTAAAGTTCCCGCTTCTGCTGGCGCAAGGCGTGGAGGGCATCGCGGTGGGGCTGGCTTCAAAAATTCTCCCGCACAACTTCAACGAGCTGATAGACGCCGCCATCGCCTGCCTCAGCGGAAAAGAGTTTGAGCTATTCCCCGACTTCCCCACGGGGGGAATGGCGGATGTGTCGCGCTACAACGGAGGGCTGCGCGGCGGAGCCGTTAAGGTGCGCGCGCGCATTGCGAAGCGCGACAGCAAAACGCTCGCCATTGTGGATATTCCTTTCGGAAAAACGAGTACTACGCTCATCGAAAGCATCCTCAAGGCCAACGAAAAGGGCAAAATCAAGGTGCGCAAGGTGGACGACAACACCGCCGCCGACGTCGAAATTCTCGTCCACCTGCACGGCGACGTGTCGGCGGACAAAACGATAGACGCGCTCTACGCCTTTACCGACTGCGAAATCTCCATATCGCCCAACGCCTGCGTCATTAGCGACGACAAACCCGCGTTCATCAGCGTAAGCGAAATTCTGCGGCACAACGTGGAGTGCGCCAAGCAGCAGCTGCGGCAGGAGCTGCAAATCCGAATGGACGAGCTGGAGAAGGATTGGCACTACTCGTCGCTCGAAAAAATATTCTTTGAGCAGCGCATATACAAGGAGCTGGAAAAAGACAGCGCAACGTGGGAGGCGCAGCTGACGGCAATTGAGGCGGCGCTGAACCGGTTTCGCAAGCAGCTCAAGCGCGATATTTCGCCGGACGACGTGGTGCGGCTCTGCGAAAAGCCGGTGCGAAAAATCTCCAAGTTCGACATCAAAGCCGCCGACGAGCACATCAAGGCGGTGGAGGCGGAAGCGGTGGAGGTGAAAAATCACCTCGACAACTTGGTGAGCTACACCATTGCCTACTTTAGGCAAATTCAAAAAAAGTATGGCAAGGGGCGCGACAGGAAAACGCAGCTCGGCAGCTTTGAAACCATAGAGGCCACGCAGGTGGCTGTTGCCAACGCAAAGCTGTACGTCAACAAAAAGGAGGGCTTTGTCGGCATGGACTTGAAGCGCGACGAAATGGCCGAATTTGTGAGCGAGTGCTCGGATATTGACGACATTATTGTATTCCTGAAAAACGGGAAGTACGTGGTATCGAAAGTCTCCAGCAAGTCGTTTGTCGGCAAGGATATTCTGCACGTGGGCATTTTCAAGAAAAACGACACGCGCACCGTATATAACGTAGCGTATCGCGACGGCCGCACGGGACCCGTCCTGTACAAGCGTTTCTCGGTAACCGGCGTTATCCGCGACCGGGAGTACGATATGACCAAAGGCGAGGAAGGCTCGGAGGTGCTGTGGTTTTCGGCAAACCGCAACGGCGAGGCGGAAAAGCTGCGCATATACCTCAAGCCCCGCCCGCGCCTGCGCAACCTGATTATCGACCTCGATTTTGGGCAAATAGACGTTAAAGGGCGGCAATCGCAGGGAAATATTTTCACCCGCTTTGCCATTCACAAAATTCAGCTCAAGGAGAAAGGCGTATCGACGCTGGGCGGGCAAAAAACGTGGTTTGACCCGGCAAACAAACGCCTGAACACTGAGGAGCGCGGCATCTGGCTGGGCGAATTTTTTGAGGGCGACAAGCTGCTCGCCATGACAAAATCGGGCATGTTCTACACCACCAACTTCGACCTCGTGAACCACTACGACGAGGATTTGGGGTACATCAAAAAGTTTGACCCGCAGCAAATTTTTAGCGCAATATACTTTGAGGCCGACCAAAAACTGTACTACATAAAACGCTTCACGCTGGAAACATCCATCAACCCGCAGAGCTTTATAGACGAGGATAACAGGGAGTCGTATCTGGTGGCGCTCAGCATCGACGAATTTCCGCAGGTAGAGGTTGCCTTTGGCGGAAAGCACGCCAAGCGCGAGCCGGAGTACATTGACGTGGAGAAATTTATTGGCGTGAAGAGCTTCCGCGCCAAAGGAAAGCGTCTGACCACCTTTGCGGTGAAAAAGGCGCAGTTCGTAGCGCCGCTCGCAAGGCAGCCGGAGCCGGAGGCCGAAGATAACGGCGGCGACAGCGACGCAAGCTTTGACGAGGATATTGACGACAGCAGCGTTAGCGGCGGAAAAGCCGTGCAGGGCGATTTGTTTTAAGCTATGCACAGCGCACGGGCGAGGTGTGTAAGTTTCCCGCAGGGGAATAGAGTAGTAAATTATTAAGCGATGGAAGTACAAGCGTCTCAAAGCGCTCAGGTGGGCGTTGACCTGCCAGCCATTCAAAGCAAAATCTACGAGGTGAGGGGGGCACAAGGTAATGCTCGACTTTGACCTTGCGGGGTTGTACGGCGTGCCAACGAAAGCGTTGAAGCAATCCGTAAAAAGAAATATTCAACGCTTTCCGGCAGACTTCATGCTTGTGCTGACAAAAGAGGAGTGGGCTGAACTGGTCACAAATTGTGACCAGTTGCCGGAGGTAATGAAGCACAGCTACATTCCTCCGTTTGCTTTCACGGAGCATGGGATAACGATGCTGTCAAGCGTGATTCGTAGCGATACCGCCATAGAAACGAATATAAAAATAGTTCGCGCATTTGTTGCCTTGCGCCGGTACGCCCTTGGCTACGCAGAGCTTAAAAAGCAGCCGGACGACTTTATGCTAACAACGAACATGCAGCTAAGCGAAGTGTATCAGGCGCTCGCGGCGCTTGCAGAGCAAAAAAGAGAAGCCGAAAAGCCGCGCAAACCTGTAGGGTTTCAGCGCTACGGCGATAGCCTTTGGAGTGAAAGGCGATTTACTTTAAAATTGAAGCATTATGATACTCATCACTTCCGACCTTAAGCTTGCCGACGCCATCCACAGCAACTACCTGCTCATACCTGTAGTAACGCGGTTTGGCGTGAGGCTTGGCTTTGGCGACAAAACAGTAAAGGCTGTGTGCAAGGAGTACGGCGTGGACGTGGAGTTTTTCACTACCATCCTCAACGTATTTAGCCACGAAAACTACTTCCCGCAGGAGCGTCTGCTGCGCTTTGACGTGATGCAGCTGGTGAGCTACCTCAAAAAAACGCACGCCTACTACCGCTCTGTACTCATCCCCATGCTGGAAAAAAACATGGAAGCCTTTGTGCAAAGCGCCTCCAAGCCGGATAAGCAGGAGATTTTGCTCATCAAAAACTTTTTTGAGCAGTATAAAAATGACCTGACAGCCCACCTGAAGCGCGAGGAAACCATAACGTTTCCCTACATTACAGAGCTGGTGAAAAAAGAAAATACGGAGCAACTCCACGAAAAGTACTCCATGAAAATATTTGAGTCGGAGCACGAAAATGTGGACGAAAAGCTCTACGACCTGAAAAATATTCTGATAAAGTATTTGCAGGGCGATTACGACGAGGGAGTGCGAAATACCTTAATCTTTAACATTTTCAGGCTCGAAAAAGATTTGAAAGACCACACCCGTATTGAGGACAAGATTTTAATTCCCACAGTAAAACAAATGGAGCAAGCGCTCTTCGGAAGCAATGCTTAGCAAACAAAACATAGCCATTATTGCCGGCGATTTCCTGTCCGGCTACGGGCTGAAAGCGCTGTTCTGCGAATACTTCACCCCCGCCAAAATCGACGTATTTGCAGCGGTTGACGACTACTACGACAGCAAAAACATCTACCACCTGCTGGCGCTTCCGGCTGTCGATTACTTGGTGCACCTCAACCGGCTTACGGTGAAAAATAAGATAATCACCATATCCGGCGCGCCGCAGCGGGGTGCGGGGCAAGCGCCCTACCTCTACACGCTGTGCAGCGAGCAGGAAATGGTAGAGCAGCTGCAAAGTATCCTAACGAGCTTCGACTCCCTGCAAAGCGGCGACGCCAAGAACGAGCTCAGCGAGCGCGAGTGCGAAGTGCTTGCCAAAGTTGCACAGGGCGCCATCAACAAGGAAATTGCCGACAGCCTCAACATTAGCCTCAACACAGTCATCACTCATCGAAAAAACATTACTGCCAAGCTGGGGATTAAAACCATCTCAGGGTTAACCGTTTACGCCATTCTCAACGGAATTATCTCCGGTAGGGAGCTCCCCAAATCGTAACAAAAAATACCAACAAATGGGGATTGCGCAGCATTATTTGTCGGCGTATCTTTGCACCGTAACAAAAGTTGGTTTTTCGCCATTCCGACAATTTGGTTACTGTAAAAAATCTCCGGTATCATAGCGACGGAGATTTTTTTTTGCTGCCACATCCCGACAAATCGGTAAGAGTTGCTTACTCCTGCTACACCGGCCTCGAATTTTTAATCAGCGCGTGAGTTAGTAAAACAGCCAGTCCACCGTTTCGCGCTGCGAGCCGCTGCCTAACCCTGCGTCGCGCGGGACAATTGCTTGGTCTGCGGGTATGAAGCCAAGCGCCAGCGCTATCCCCTTGCCCAGCTCCAGCGTGTTTTCGCCCTTCTCAAAGCGGTAGGCGTGAACATTTACCGAAGGCAGCCCTGCAATGCCAATGGCGTTAGCCACTCGCACTTCGGCTTGTCCCCGGTCGTTGGCGTGAGCGTTGGTTTCGAGCGTGGGCGGTTGCAGGTAGTCGCTGCTGCCGGAGTTGAAGTAGCCTACCAGCACATTCACCTCCATGTCGCACCTGAAGGCAATGCTCGTTTTTTCGCTCTTTTGGGTCTCCATCGACAATTTTACGGCAACGAGATTTTGCAGCTCGCTTGCCACATCCTGAACGGTTAAATCTTCGCTGTCGGCGAATAGCTTTGCCTCCTTGACCAGCGGGCATGTTTTCAGCCGCTTATCAAGCAAAATTACTTTTACCGGCGCAAAAGGTTCGTTGCTCAATTCGGCAAGCGCAGCGTCGCCTCCAACCGAAGCCTTTAGCAGGGCAATATTTTTTTTAAAGTTGCTCAGCTCACGCTCGTAGTGCGGCAGCATTTCTGCCCATGTCTTATTTTTGCCGTCGTCGCCGCCAATGGGTATGCGGCGTTGCTTGGTTTGCATGCTGTTTGCGTACCGGTAGGCGTTTTCCGTCAGCGCAACCAGCTCGCGCCAGCAGCTAAGGCTTTTCTCCAAGTAGGGTAGCGCCGCCTCCAAATCGTTTATATCATGGGAGTATTGGTAGCGGAGCGTTAGCTCCCCGGCCTTCACTTTTTCCGCAAAAAAGCGGGCAAATGCGTACAAGCAGTGCATATCGTTTTTGAGGCGTAAAAATTCGTCGCGATTTTTCGTTACGTGCGGCGCAGCTCTTTCAATTGCCTCAACAGCAAGCTTGCCGTGCTGCACCACTTCGGCAGTAATTTGCGGTGGCGTTTCGCCTGTATGCGGCTCTTGCTTCCACTCCTTTTCGGCATACTCAATCAGCTTTTCCCCTTCGGGGCCGCACGATTCGTAAAATCCCGGATATACTTTGAACTTGTACGGATTTACCAGCTGAGCCATAAACATTCCCAGCTGTAGCGTTTGCCTGTTTCCTTCGGTAATTCCGAAGCGGCGCAGCAATTTCGGGGCAATTTCTCCGCTCTCGTCGTAAGCCGCCATAATGTTGCGCCCATATTTTCCGCAGCCATAAAAGCTACCCAGCTCCTTTGCCCAATACTTTGCCTCGCCTTGCGGGTTACGCTTGCTACTCCATGCGTAGCGTGCCCACGCCTTGTACCATATCCAGTCGCGCTCTATTTCCAGCAGGCGCGGCGTCACCTTGTCGGCAGTGTAGGGGTAATCCCAGTAGGAGGCTTGCGGGTACAGGTGCAGCCCGTTAGCGCCGTGCGCCTCGTGCATGGCAATTACGGTTTTCCGGATAAACTCCGGCGAGCCGTACCGATACGGTTCAAGGTTGGACAAAATATGTACGTTGTCAATGTGCACCGACCCGAGCTCGCTCAAATCCTTGTGAATTTTTGCCCATGGCCCGCGCGGCTGGTACGTGGTGAGCGATTCGCCCGTGTATTTGGACATGGTGTATAGATTTTTGTAAATCGGCAGCGCAGCGTCCATGACGCTTTTTGCATCGGTATCGTGCGCACGGAGCAGAATGGGCGGCTCGTCGCTGCGGCCAAGGGCTGCCAGCCCGTCTTTCACGCCGGGTATAATGGTTTGCGTAAACCACTCCACATCGTCCTCGTTGCGCATGGCCTCACCCAGCGTAACGAGCAAGCCCACGTTGGGATACTTTTCGATAAACGCCGCAATGGATTTGCGCGTGTAGTCGGCAATCAGCGGCACAATCGGTCGCCCCCTGTCCTGCGTTTTGATTTGGTGCTTTTCGGCAAAAGGCTTGGAAACAATGATATTGTAAAACATTTGAATGACAAAAATTCCGCGCTTGTTGGCTTCTGCCGTGAGGAAGCCAAAAATTTCCTCATTCTTGGCAAATGTTTCCTCATCTACCTCTAAGGCATACGGGTAATCCTCAAGCTTAACCAGCGATGCAAACGGGTGCCCGTTCCAAAGGTAGAGCGAGTTCATACGGTTATCCACCATCATGTCGAGGTAGCGTATCCACAGGTTTTTGTTGTAAAACCATGGGAAAGTTTCCGGCGTATAGGGATACTCATACACCGTGCGGCCGGGCAGGTAGTAAGGTTTTTGCACGCCAATGCACGCTCCTCGCAGCGCCATTTCGGGATGGTCGGCAAGCGCTATCTTTTTCGGCAGCACGCCGCCACGCTTCACGCAGTCGGCTAACTCCAGACAGCCGTACAGCACGCCGGAAGCGTCCACGCCGGCGGCGACAATAACATTTTTCCCCGATTTAATGACAAACCCTTCCTTTTCGGCGCATTTATCAAGAATCACGCCTGACTGCGACGCCCGCAGCTGCACGAAATCTTCCTCCAACTTGCCCACAACAACGGTAAGGTTTGCCTCCCTGAGCTGCCGACCGTCGTTGACCGACACGGTGTAACCCGCCTGCCGCAACGCCTGCGCCACGCGATTAACGCCAAACTCCACGCGCGGCGAAATGCTGTCTGCCGTGACGATGGATACGGATTGCTTGCCGTTGCTGCACGCAAGGAGCAGCGTTGCGGCAAAGCAGGACAAGCCAAGCGGTAACTTTTTCATAGCATATAATTTTTCTGAGGATTAAAGAAATTTGAGGGCGATTGCTCGCTTACTTTCTTGTGGCGGCGTTGAATACCTCTTGCAGCTTTTCCACGCCTTTTACGGCGTTTTTCGGAAGGCGTTCGCCGTTAACGCCAAACACCAGCATGTCTGCGCGGCTTTCCACCGTGCACTTGGATTCGTCAATGTTGCCGTTTTTATCCGTCACAGCGTTTAAGCTCAGCCCCAAATGCTCCGACAGGAACAGGTAAGCCGCTTTTCGCTTCAGCAAGCCGTAATCGTGCCCTTCGTCGGCAAAATGCACGTTTTTTACCTGCTCCGGCTTTCCGTAAAAGCCGTATATTTTTTGCAAAAACGGCAGCTCAACTTCCGGCGTTACGCTTGTCCAGTCTTTTCCGTCAGAGAGCGCCAGCTGTGGGCGCGGGGCAAACATGGCGGCCATCTCAACGTTACTTGTTCCGCCGCCGCAAAGGTGAACCGGCATACCGCTTTCGCACGGGCAGCCCCCCATGAAGTACGACGACAGCATTACCACCGGTATGCTGACTTTTACGCGGTTGTCGATAGCCGATATGAGCATGGTTTGCGAACCGCCGCCGGAACCTCCCGTGATGGCTACGCGGCTGGGGTCGGCGTTCTTGAGCGTGCAGAGGTAGTCGAGAATACGGATGGCGTTGAGCGTTTGAATGGTATGCGCAATGCTGCGGCGATGGTCGGACTCCTGAAATTGCAGCAGCGATTCGCCCCAGGCAAACAAGTCGTAGCTCGCGGCAATTGCGCCCATACGCGCCTGCATAGCGCACCGGAGCTGCTGGTCGGCGCGGTAGCGGCCGTCGCCAAAGTGTCCGTTAGGGTTTAAAATAACGGGCGACAAGCCTGCCGATTTTAGCGGCTTGTAGATTGAGCCGCAGACGTAAACTCCCGGCAAAACTTCCAGCGCAAAATTCTCAACCGTGTAGCCGTAAAGCTTGCGCGGCTTGGTAAGTATCGGCGCGGCGCCCGGACTTTCGGGCATTGGCGACAGCCCGAGTGCGCTGAACATGCAGGCGCGGAGCGAATCGCGGCGAGCCTCCCACGAGGCGCTATCGCTGTACAGGGTCAGCAGGTAGCTCAAAAATTCCTTGCCTTCCTCGAGCGTGCGGCGCGGATATTCGTAGTATTTTATCTTATACGTGTTCTCCGCCTCTTTTACGGCCTTCATGTCAAAAGGCGCAAGCACGTTGGCGAGCGTTTGCTCCACGCTGTACGGGCGAATACGCCAGTCGGCGTAGGCGAGCGTGCGGCCGTCAACCATATCGGGCGCGAATTTAAGGCGAACGCCGAATTGCCGCTGCACATCGCGCAGCACGTCCTTGAGCGGACGCTTGTAGAGGCTATCGGCATTTTGGCTATTCGGCTCGTGTGCGTACACGGGCTGGGCTAATAAAAAAAGAAAGGTGATAACTCCCAAAAATTTCGGAAATGTCACGGATCGTATGGTGCAGAAATTCATGTATATTACTATTAGGTGTTTACAAACTCATCGGTTTACTTATGAAGCGACCTTATTCTCAATTCTCAACCCGATTTTTACCATTTTTACGTACCTGATACCAAAGAGGCCAAAGACCTAAACTTGCACCAATTCCGCACACTAATGCTCTTACTATTTCATCCTTAACAGGTTCTTGACTATCACTCCAGCCAATAATTTGAAAAAAACGAAAACCAAAGAAAAAAAACAATGGGGTCAAAAATAGTAAAATTATAAATATGTACTTTTGCAAAGATGTTTTTTTCATAATTCATACGTATTTTATTGCTATATAACTTCCAATAAATGGTTACAATCGCGCAGGTTGAGTAAAGAAATAAGGGCGAATGTATCAGAGGATGTAACTTGCGTAGCTAAGGGAGTGTACCCCCCTTATTTTTCCAAAGTTCGCTTAGTCGCCTTGTAAAATTTACTTGCGTTCGTTGCCGGTCAGGGCGTCAGCGTCGATGAGGATGCGGCCGCAGTATTCGCATACGATAATTTTTTTGCTCAGCTTAATATCAACCTGCCGCTGCGGTGGTATCCTGTTGAAGCAGCCTCCGCAGGCGTCGCGGCGCACCGACACTACCGCCAAGCCATTCCGCGCGTTGTTGCGAATACGCTGATAGGCATTATACAGGCGAAGCTCAATTTTTCCTTTGTACGCCTCCGAAGTTTTGCGCAGGTCGTCCTCCTCACGCTGGGTTTCGTTGGTGATTTCTTGCAGCTCTTGCTGCTTTGTTTCTAACGCGATTTTTTTGTCGTTAAATACGTTGGTGGTTTCTTCAACGAGACGCTTTTTGTCTTTGGCTTGAAAAGAAAACTCTTTAATTTTTTTTTCGCTCAGCTCAATCTCCAGCGTTTGAAACTCGATTTCCTTTGACAGCGAATCAAACTCACGGTTGTTCCGGACGTTATCGCGCTGCTCGTTATATTTCTTTATCAGCGCTTTCGACGTTTCAATATCGCTCTTTTTTTTCTGCACCATGCTCTCCATTTCGCGCGCTTCGGACTGATAATTTTTCATGCGCGTTTCAAGCCCTCCAATTTCATCCTCAAGGTCCTGCACCTCAAGCGGCAGCTCTCCACGCAGGCGTATAATTTCGTCAATCTTGGAGTCAATAAGCTGGAGTTCGTACAAGAATTTTAGCTTGTTTTCGATGGGCACATCAATAGCATCCGTTACTGTCTTAGTTTTTGCCATGGCGGTACTTTGTGTATTTTATTAGTTGGGTTAAATTATCATCCGCAACCATCTGATTTATAGATAGTTGATTTGATTTTCGGCACACTTCACCAAATAGGGTGCAAATGTAGGAAATTTTTTTGTGATAACCTCATAAAAAATTTCAATTGCGACAATTTCACTTTCGTAATGCCCTATGTCAGCAATGGTAATGCGTCCGTCTGCCTCTTGCAGCTGGTGGTACTTGAAATCTGCGCTCACAAAAGCGTCTGCGCCGCAGGCAATCGCCTTACCGGTGAGGCTGCTACCGCTACCGCCGCACACCGCAACCTTGCAAATAGCGTGGCCGCCGGATGTTACATACCGTATGCTTTGGGCGCCGAATGCATGCTTTACAAGCTGGAGAAAATCGTTTGCCATGAGAGGCTTCTCAAGCTCGCCAACCATGCCAAGCCCTACGCCCGGATGCTCGTTGAGCAGCGGGTAGAGGTCATACGCGACTTCCTCGTAAGGGTGCACAGCCCGCATGGCGGCAACGGCGTTGCCCACCTGCGATTCGTGCGCTATCACTTCTACTTTTTCTTCCGGCTCGCGGTGCAGCGCGCCCCTTTTTCCTGCAAAAGGCGTAGCCGATTCACCCGCCAAAAAGGTGCCCGTGCCTTGCACGCTAAAGCTGCAGCTGCCGTACTGCCCAATGCTGCCTGCACCGGCGGCAAACATGGCTTGCCGCACCGCTTCGGCGTGCGCCAGCGGGACGTAAACGGCAATTTTGGCAAGCCGGTTGGCCGGCTGCAAGATGCTTCTGTTTTTAAGCCTCAGCTTGTCGCACATTTTTTCGCTCACGCCTCCGCGCACGCTGTCGAGGTTGGTGTGCGCGGCGTACAGCGCAATGTTGTGCGCAACGGCTTGCTGCACCACGCGCTCAGCGGCAGTGCTCCCGACGAGGCGCTTCAACCCGCTAAAGATAGCGGGGTGGTGCGATATAATGAGGTTGATGTTGCTGTCAATCGCCTTTTGCACCACGCGCTCGGTAACGTCGAGGCAAAGCACGGCGCCCGTTGCTTCATTTTGCCGGCTGCCTACGCTCAACCCGGAGTTGTCGTAGCTTTCCTGACAGGCAAGGGGAGCAAGCTCCTCTATGGCGTCTGTGATTTGTGCAATGGTCATAGCGTAAAAATGTTAATGCGGGGAGCTACAGCGTGCTTTTCACCTCCAGCAGCATTTCCTTGATGTTTTCCAAAGATTTTACTATTTCGAGGCTTACTTCCTCATGGGTCATTTTATTTTTCAGCCGCTTGCGCGCGCCGTCAAGGGTTAACCCTTCCTCCTTTACCAAGTGGTAAATGATGCGGAAGTTGTCCATGTCTTTTTGCGTGAACATGCGGTTTCCTCTCTTGTTTTTGTGTGGCTTAATAATATTAAACTCTCGCTCCCAAAACCGGATGAGCGAGGTGTTTACCTCAAACATAGCGGCAACTTCGCCGATGGAGAAGTAAATTTTTTCAATTTTAGGCTGCTTGTATGGCATAGTATTTAAAATTTCAAGTTTATTTTCAACATTAATCAGTCGAACGATTGCCCCTTGCTTGCCGCTATGCGCATGAGCATCTGGTAGTCTTCGGGCGTAATATCCTTAAAAAAGTAGTGCATGGGGTTAACCGTATGGTCGTCTTTATGCACCTCGTAGTGCAGGTGCGGCGCGGTGGAGCGGCCGCTGTTGCCCACCAAGCCTATAACGTCGCCGCGCTTTACCTTCGCCCCCGGCGACACGTTTGCCTTGAGCAGGTGAGCGTACGTGGTGCTGTAGCCGTTGCTGTGGCTCAGCGTAACGGTAATGCCGGAGCTGCGCAGGTTGTTGTGTACCGACTCTACAGCGGCATTTCCCGTAGCGTAAACGTCGGCGCCCAAAGGCGCGGTAAAGTCTATGCCGCTGTGCATTTTGAATACCTTATAAAACGGATGGATGCGCATGCCGTAGGTTGCCGCTATGCGCCGCAAGTCGTTGTTGTGCACGGGCTGCGACGCCGGCATGGATTGCAGCGAAGGGTTGCCCTGCGCCTGCTCAACAAGGTTTTTTAGCCGCGCTGTTTGCCTGCTGATAATGGAGTCCAGCCGGTCAATTCCGCTTTTGGTCTGCCGCGTGAGCGTAATGTTATCGGTACGTTCAATGGCAATCAGGTCGGATTTCTCTTCCGCCGCCGCGCTGATATAGGGTGATTCGGTTTCAAAAATGTGGCGGTAAATGTCGGCGTCCTTTAGCTCCATGTCGCCTACCAGCTTCTGGATTTGCTCGTGCTGCCCCAGCAGCTTTTGGTAGGCGTCCGAAAGCGTGTGGTTTACTTCGGCTAACCGTTGCTCCTGAGGCGTGCTGAAAAATTGGGCAAAAAGCGCGTAGTAGCCGACCAAAAACAACAGCCCGACCAGCAGCCAAACCATTCCCTGCCGCACAAACCCCAGCACGGTAGAGCGGACTTCATCGAAATCGAGCGTTTCGTGGTTGAACTTAAACTTTTTTGCCATCTAATTTTCTAATTCTTAATTCTCTTAGTATTCCATAGCCGGCTTATCAGCGTCTTCCTTCAAAGCCTTGATGATTTTGCCGTACTCTTCTTCGCTAATATCCGTATTGAAAAAGTTAATCGGGTTAACATCCTGATTTTTAAACAGCACTTCGTAGTGCAGGTGCGTACCTTTTGACCTTCCGGTGTTCCCCATTAGCCCAATCAGCTGCCCGCGCGTAATTTTGTCGCCCTGCCGGACTTTAATTTCGGAAAGATGCGCGTAGCGGGTGTGGTAGCCAAATCCGTGATTGACAATCACCATGTTGCCGTATCCGCCCCAGTTAAACTCCGCTTTTTCTACCGTCCCGTTGCCGGTGGCGTATATGGGCGTTCCTGTGGGTCCCCCGAAGTCAATCCCATGGTGAAATTTTTGATTATGGTAAAACGGGTCGGAGCGCCATCCGTAGCCGCCGGAGAAGTGCACCTTAGGGTCTGAAAGGTTGAGGGGCTGGATGGAGGGGATGCTAAATATCATATTCTCTTTTTCGCGAACATATTCAACAATTTCATCAAACGATTTGGACTGTATGTATATTTTTTTCGTAATCTTATCCATAAGTATCAGCGCCTTGGCCGCTTGCGCCGTTTGCGCTTCCGCCAGCAGCTTTTCGTAGCGCTTTATTCCGCCCATGCCCGATTCGCGCACCGACAACGGAATGGGGTCGGCCTCAAAAATGGAACGGTACATTTTGTTGTCGCGCTGCATCAGCTCATTTAGCTCGTTGTCGGTTTGGCGAAGGCGTTGCAGCAGGAAGTCGTACTTTATTTGCAGCTCTTCGTTTTGCTGCCGCATGAGGGCGGCGCGGGGCGTCTCAAAAAAGTAGGAAAAAACGTAAATGGCTACTGTGGACAGGGCGCAAGCAAGCGCTACGGTTAACACAATACGATAGAGGCGCACCCTGAACGGAATACCCAGAATTTCGTATGAAAGCGTATGCGGATTAAACGTGTAATGCTTTGCCATAAGCGCAAATAGTCGGAACAATAGAACTCACAAAGGTAAACCATTAAAAGCTAAAATCCAAATTTTTTGTAAATTGTGGATGCGTTTGTGGCTTCAATATTATGTCTATGCAACTTTTAGGGATGCAAATTCAGGGAGTGCATTTCTTTAGGTTTTCTGCGTTTCAGCACAGATAGCGCAATTCGGTTATCCCAGCATTTGCCCCAGCACAAACACGCCGCCCACCCTTGCGGATGAGCGGCATTGTTCATTGTTTCCTCCCCTTGTCCTCACCCCCGATGGCACGCCACACTTCAAAAAACGCCCGCAGTGTGTTGCGGGCGGCGGTGCATTTGCAGACGGGCGGTTTATCGTGACAAGAATTGCTCCTAATAAGACCGGACAACGTTTTTTAGATCAAAATACATCAGTCGGGTATCCTCATTTTCATCCTCTGTTGATAGAAAATCGAAGCCATTTTTCTGGTAAAACCCCAATGCGTTTTTGTAGGCATCCACTGTAAGAAATCGACACCCAATGTTCCTGCTTTCAACTAACATGAACTTTACGGCATCCAAGATAAACCGGCCGATACCATTCCTCTCAAAATTAGAAGCCACCGCAAGGCGTCCGATTTTCACGGCCGGATAACTTTTCCGGCGCTTTTTAAAGTGTATTTTATTCTTCTTGTTGAATACTTGCCACCATTTTCGTTTATAATCGCCTTTGTCTGAAAAATCAAATACAATCTTATCGGTGAAAAGGCAATAATAGGCTGCCAATTCTTTCTCTTTACATTCTACTAAATAGGTAACTCCCATCAATTGGGCATAATAATCTTTTGCATCATCGGCTAAAAAATCATTCAAGTCCGGATCTCCACAGTCAAACGATTGAATGTGCATGTCCTGTTGTAACTTTATAATAGATAAAGCCTCTATGGTCGTATTGGTGATCAAAATTTCTTAATCTTCAAATATAGTTGATATGCTTTCCTCATCCTGTCCAATTCTACACTGGACACAGGCTTTTCATTTTCGATGCGTTGTGCAAAATACTTTGCATTTTCACCATATAAAATCGGGGTTTCTTTAATCGGTCGTGCCATAGCTCATTTGTTTTTGTGGTGTAACCTTTGTGCAAAGGTATAAAAAAGATTTGATTACACAAACCGGCTAACCTCTGTAGATTCAACGTCTCAATGCAACTTTATCGTGCAAATATCGGAAGAAAATTTCTTTAGGTTTTCTGCGTTTCAGCACAGATAGCGCAATCCGGTTATCCCAGCATTTGCCCCAGCACAAACACGCCGCACCCCGCAAGGTAGCCCGTCAGCGCCAAAAGCGTAATGCGCTTGAGGTACCAAATGAAGTCTATTTTTTCCATTCCCATTACGGCCACGCCTGCCGCCGAGCCAATAATGAGTATGCTTCCGCCCGTGCCCGCCGCGTATGCGGTGAACTCCCAAAAGTAGTGGTCTATTGGGAAGCTGTACATGCCCATAGCGCCCGCCACCAGCGGTACGTTGTCGATTATCGACGACAGTATGCCCATGATGACGGTAATCAGGTAGTACTTGTTGGGCTCCTGAAGCGGAATGGCGTCCAGCCCTATCGACAGCATCATCAGCTGCCCGCAGGTTTGCATGGCTGCCACAGCCACCAGAATACCCAAAAAGAACAGAATACTCGGCGTATCAATCTTGCGCAGCATTGCCGAGACCGACAGCTGCCCGGACTCAAGCTCCGGACGGCGGGCGTTCATCAGCTCGGTTACAATCCACAGGATGCTCAACCCGCCAAGCACGCCAAGGTAGGGTGGCAAGTGGGTTATGGTTTTGAATACGGGAACGAAGAGCAGAAACCCAACGCCCAGAAAAAATATCAGGTTGCGCTCCCATATTTTGAGCTTAATGTGTTGGCGGCTTTCGTCTTTTGCGGGGCGCGATACGTTGCCTTTCATCGTGAAGGAAAGAATCCCCAGCGGGACAAGGAGCGACACGGCGCTCGGCAGAAAGATGGTGCGTATAATGTTCAGCGCGCTGATTTTATTGCCAATCCACAGCATGATGGTGGTAACGTCGCCTATGGGCGACCACGCGCCGCCGGAGTTGGCCGCAATGATTACCATGCCGCCGAATATCCAGCGGTCTCGCCGGTTGTCAATCAGCTTGCGGAGCAGGGCTACCATTACAATGGAGGTGGTGAGGTTGTCCAGCGCCGCCGACATGAAAAAGGATATGATGGAGATAATCCACAGCAGCGACGCCTTGCGCGTGGTTTTGATGCGGCTCGTGATGATGCCAAATCCCCCGTGGTTGTCTATCAGCTCCACGATGGTCATGGCGCCGAGCAGGAAGAAGAGGATTTCGGCAATTTCGCCCAGATGGTGTATTAGCGCTACGTGCGTGAGCCAGCCGATGAAGGAGCTGCCCGGATTTGCCTCAAGGTATGCGCGCGCAGGGGAGTACTCCGGCAGCGCCAGCGGGTTGCACAGCGCAAAGAGCGTCCACATGATTACCCCAAGCAGCAGCGCCGAAGCTGCCTTATTCACGCGCAGCGGGTGCTCGAGGGCAATCATCATGTAGCCCGCCACAAACACCGCAATCATTACATAAAACATAATTTTTTCAGTTACAGGTATCAACTTTTCAATTGCCAACCTGCGCCAACGGCGCAGCGGCGGCAAAGATAGCAAAAATTCAGCTTAACGTCAAATTGCGTCCGCGAAAAGCCATAAGCTACCCCCACCGTTGCAGGGGCAAGGCTTGCCTTACCCCCACAGCGGACAATTTGGGGACTCAAAGCTCGGAGTGTTACGATTTTTTCGTAACAACCTCAGCCTCGTAGCCCAGCTTTTCTATGGCTTTTTTGATGCTTTCCACGCTTGTTTTTTCGGCCTTGTACTTTACCCAGACGGTTTTGTCGGAAAGATTGACCTCCATATCCACCACGCCTTTTTCGTAGGGGATGCTTTTCTCCAGCCTCTCCTTGCAGTGGTCGCAGTGGATGGTGGTTTTGAAGGTTACTTCGGCTTCGCCGGGTTTTAGCGCAGCGTGTAGCGTTGTTGCGCCAAGCATTGTTGTGAGCGCAAGTAGCGCAATTTTTAGATTTTTCATGATAAACACTTTTTTTTAATTAATAATTGGAGAAATTGATAGCTGTATAAATCCGTATGTTCCTAATTCTTAGCTCTACATTGTCCACCTCATGCCAAGGTAGAGTTTGCGCCCCATGAGCGGCCCCCAGATTACGCCTGCGTTAAAGTCGTCGCGGCTTGGGTTGGCTGCCGAAATAATGGGGTTTGCCTGCATGTAGTTGGCAATGTTTTCGCAGCCCAGGTACACCTCCAGCGTGCGGTATCGCTTGGTTACCTGCGCGTAGAACATGGGGTAAACGGGCGAATATCCGTCCTTTACGTCGTAGTCGCGGGTTACGTACCGGCTGTCGGGGAGGCGGCTCTGACCGTTGATTTGCGCCGTTACGTCAAACATCCACTTGTTGAACTTGGTGGCGTAGGAAATGTTGAGCAGCCCTTTGAAGTTATCCACGAGCGGCTTGCGCACGAAGCCCATTTCCCGCAGCTGCACTTTGGCGTCGCTGTAGCGAAACGTGGCGTATATGCCCAGCCGCTCCACCGGCTCAACGTTCACGTCCACCTGATAGCTGTTGGCGTACGAAGCGCCGTTGAGGTTGTAAACCAAAATCCGGTTGTTGCTGACTTCTTGGTCAACAATAAGCTGGTTGGCAAACGAGGTGTGGAAAAAATCCATGCTGATGGTTGCTTTCTCCTGATTATCAACCCTGAAGTACTTGATGAGGCTAACGCCAAGCGTCCACGCATCCTCCATTTTGGGCTTTTCGTACGCCACAACGTCGCGCTGGCTTGCCATCACCCAAATGTTGTCCGTGATGACGTTTGGCGAGTGTAGCCCGCGTCCGGCGGAGGCGCGCGCGGCGAGCGTTTCGGTAATGTCATACTTAACGTGGGCGCGCGGCGTAACCAGCGTTCCGTACAGGCTGTTCTGGTCCACGCGCAGCCCGGCAATGGCGGTCAGCTTGTTCTCAACGCTGAAAGTGTATTCGCCGAACGCGCCGCCTGAGAGCTCGTTTTCGTGCAGCAGGTAGCTTAGCCCGGCAATGCTTTTTTTGCCAAAGCTGTACTCCTCGCCGTAAAAATCACCGCGCAGGCTAAGCCCAAAGGTTGCGCTGTGCTGTTTCCCCAGCCCCAGCTGTAGCAAGCCGTTCAGGTACGCCGATTGCTCTGCCCCGTTGTATGTTTTTTGGCCAAAAAACGATTTTTGCTCGTGCAGCGTGTAGTCTGCCACGAGCGCGGCGCTGCTGCGCTGGTCGCTGCCGAGCGGCACGCCCAGCTTGGCGTAGGCGTTAAAGCTGCGGTTGGCAATGTAGCTGCCGTACTTGAGCGTATCGCTTCTATCCGTTTTCCTGTCAAAGCCCATCTGTCCGCCCTGCCGGTCTTCCGCCAGAAGGCGCACGCCCGCGCGGAGCATTGCCCCGCTGCTGAAGGTGTAGAGCCAGCGGTCGGCAACGTTGATTTGCTGCGCCTGCGGCTGGTCGGCAAAGCCGTCGCCGTTGACGTCCACCGCGCGGGAGTCGCCGGAGGCGTGCAGCAGGAGCATGTTGTACAGCGCGGGCGCAGGCTGCGAAGCCCAAGCCACGTTCAGCTCGCCCCGATAGTCGCTGTTGAGGTAAGCGTTCACAAACAGCCGGTCGGGGCTGGTAGGCTTGCGGTGCTCCACGTTTATTTGCCCCGTCACGGCCTCGTAGCCGCTGACGACGGACGATGTGCCCTTTGAAATCTGAATCCCCTCCAGCCACGAGCCGGGCGTGTAGCTCAGCCCGTAGGTGGCGGCAAGACCCCGCATAACGGGGCGGCTCTCGTCCAGCATTTGCGAGTAGATGCCCGCTAAGCCCAACATGCGGATTTGCTTTGTTCCCGACACGGCGTCGCTAAACCCGACGGTAACCGTAGCGCTGTTCTCAAAGCTTTCGGAAAGGTTGCAGCACGCCAACTTCTTAAGCCCCGCCGACGAAATCATCTCGGTGCTAATCGCGTTGATGCGGGAAATGGACGTGCCTTTTTGCCGCCCGTGCACCTCTACCTCGTCGAGGCTGTAGTCGCTGACCCTTAGCCGCACCTCAACATGCGCAGCGGAAGCGTCAATGGCGATGGTGTCGGTTTGGTAGCCGAAGAACATAACCACCAAGCGGCGGCTGCTGTCGGTACGGGCAATGGTAAACATTCCGTTGTTGTCGGTGGTAACGCCGCTGGCAGCGCCCAGCCAGTAAACGTTTGCACCTGCCAGAGGCTCTTCCGTACCGTTGTTGTCAACGCCAAGCGCCACTCCATGTACGCCGGCTGCGCTTGCGCCCACGCTTAGCGAAAGGGCAAGCAGTAAAAATATTTTTCTCATGATTTTTTTTTGCTGAATTTGTTACTAATAGTGATGTACAAAAATTGGCTTGCTTTACTTGCGGCAAGCAAAAATTTTGACTCCACGTATCATAACCTCAGCTGCCCATGCAGGTAGATGATGGGCGTAGGGGCAACGTCGGCTACTCGCGGCGCACAGGCTACGGCCGTCGTGTGGCCGCCGATGCCGGCGCAGGCGAAGTGCGACAGGTTGGGGATGGTAACAAAAGGCAGGTCGGCGCTTAGCTTGCTCGCCTGCGAAACCTCAAAGTGGCTCACGCTGATGGATAGCGATGAAGTTTTGCAGCACCCCTCTTCGTGAGCCACAAAGTAGCCATCCTTGTGGGGCTCGCCGGAAGCGTCGCTGTCGCTATCGTGGCTACAGCAGCTGCGGGGGATTTTTTCCATTGCCAGCTGCACGTCGCCGCTATGCGTACATGCCGAAACGTAAAAGCGCACGCCTACCGCTCCGCCGGTAATCAGCAGGCAGAGGGTAACCGTGACAATATGTTTTACAATTCGTAGCATGATGCGGCAAAGGTAAACATAAAAATGATTGGTTCTACAAAAATGGAGAAGCAGGGTTGCTCTTGTTTCTTAAAAAATCACAAATTTCATCATTCGGAGAACCTTGCCGGCGTTCGGGAAGGTCTCCCCTGAGGCGTCAATACAAGTTCCCCAACTCAAATAACCCCTAACATTTCCTAACCCCTAACAAGGGTTTAAGTAGGGTTTAATTGCCAAAAAAATTCCTTTGCCACCCGTGCGGCTCTACTGTTCGCAGCCTGCCTCTTTCAGCAGCCGCTCAATATTTTCCACGTAGTCCAGCGAAGCGTCAACGTAGAATGACAGCTCCGGCACCACGCGCAGCTGGTTTCTTACGCGCTTGGCAAGCTCTGTGCGGATACGCTTTTCGTTGAGGATTGCCTTGACTTCGGCGGTCTTTTCCGAAGGAAAAATGCTAATCATCACTTTGGCGTAGCTGAGGTCGGGGCTGACCTCCACCCCCATAACGGTGAGCAGCGCACCGCCATACGCCGCCATTCCCTGACGCTGGATGATTTCGCCTATGTCTTTTTGAAGCTGTCGCCCCACCTTAAGCTGTCGCGTTGTTGCCATAACTTTGAGTTTTTAATTGTGTGCCGATGGCAAAGGTAAAAAAAAACAGGGATACTGCGGCGTAGTATTTTATTGAGGGGCTGATAAACGCGGGAAGTTGCTCTGTTTCACCTATACGCAGCGAATAAAAATAGCGGTTATTTTGTTTTTTCAAAGCTAAATTTCTTCGGATTACTACAGCATTTACAGATGAATTGTGCCGGACGCGGGAGACGCGCCGCCGTGTGGAGACGCACCGCCGTGCGTCTCCACAACGTGAGCTGCGGTCGGAATGGCAGGGGATGGTATTTCTAATTGATTCTAACGCCTGCCGAAAACCCTACCCATGCTTTGGTGGCGATGTGGTTGCCTCTGACGGAAAAAATGTGGTAGGGCGCTCTCAGGTCAACAGCGTTGGAGTCGGTGAAGTTGGTGCAGGAAACGGAGAATGTTGGGCCGGCAAATACGGCAAAATGCTTGGCGAGCTGCCTGACGGCAGTTACGCGCGCCTGCGCCAGCCGGGTTACCCCGTTCCGCTCCCAAAACCTGTTCGTGAGCACGTTCTGCGACAAGCCTTCGATGTTCATACCCCAGCCCTTGGGCAGGGTAATTTGCGTTCCCAAGCCTACTCCGGTCAGCCACAGGGATTCGTTCCAGCGGTAGGAAAGCTCCGCAAAGGTGTAAAACTTTTTTATCCCCATGCGGTAGGCAACGTTAACTTGGTCGATTCCCGCGCCGATTTCGAGTTCGCGCAGCCCGCCCTTTTGCGCCACGTTCACCAAGCCGATCATAACGCCGTCTGTGGCGTCGCACACGTTGACCAGCCCTATCTGCACGCCGGCCTTTCGTGCTGCGTTTACCAAACCTATCTGGCAGCGGGACGTGTCGGTAACGTTGGCAATGCCCGCCAGCTGCACTTTTGCGTCGCGGTAGGCGGCGTTGGCAACACCCGCCGCCTGAAAGTCGGCGCTTTGCGCGGCGTTGGCAACGCCCGCCAGCTGCGCTGCGGTAGCCCCTTTTGTCGATGAGTTGGCAACTCCTGCCAGCTGCACTCTCCCGTTGTGGTAGGCAGCATTGGCAATACCTGCCATCTGAAAATCGGCGCTTTGGGCAACGTTAACTACCCCCGCCACCTGAGCGTCTGCGGTATCCTTGACGGCAAGGTTTGCGAACCCCGCTATTTGTGTGCCGGTAACGCTACCCAAGCTCAGGTTGCTACACCCCGCCACCTGCACGCCCGACATTTGGTAACGGTTGGCGTTAATCATCCATCCCACCTCCACTCCGGTTACGCCTCCGTTGAGGCCAACCAGCCACGTGAACGAAGTTTGGTAAATATGCCGCTCCGCGTTCAGCTCGGGAAAGGAGAAAGGGTAGAACAGGGTAAAAATTACAGGATGCACGCTATCGGCTTGCGCTGCGGCAGGCGGCGTGTCGGCTTGCGCTGCGGCGGGCGACGTGTCGGCTTGCGCTGCGGCGGATGTGTCGGCGGTTTTCAGCCCCAAGGCTTGCCGGTTGATTTCGTTGGCGGTTATTGTCACGGCTTGCGCTGTGTTATCAACAACTTCCTTTATGAGAACGATAAATTCTTTTCCGGCTTTTTCGAGCTGCCCGGAAACGGTTGACGGTTGCTGTGCCTGTGCGCTTACGCTTGTTGCGGCTGCCAGCGCAATGGCAGTTAGTTGGGTTTTCATTACTTTATAATTTTTGTTGTTAGTAATGATAAGACAATCGTCGAGCGTTGTACCACTATCCGTGTAGCATAATTTTTTTACGTATCGCTGATTGGTAATGTACGAATACTCTATTTTTTCGGCATCCGGACGTTGCTGCTGGGGAGTTGAGGGGAATATTTCTATGCGGGATTTTCGCAGGATGATAAACTTTCGGACGACCTTATACTCGTACTTGCTTCCCAAAACCTGCCGGAGCGCCTCTTTCACGGGCAGGTTGTGCGCGTCAAGCGAGGCCTGTTGGCTCACGTCAACAGCTTGCGGGCTGTACGAAAACTGTACGCCGGTTTGTCGGCTTACTTCGTTCAAGATTTCTCCTATGGGTTGGTTGCGGGCATACAGCGTAACCGGCTTCTCTAACACCGGCAAAGCCTGCACCGTAACGCAAAGAAAAAGAAGAAGGCCGGTTGCGCAGCGTCTTATTTTAGCGTTCGGCATTTCCGGTTTCGTTATTTGCAGGTTGTGGCGACAGCAGGTAGGCGTTGCCGCTTCGCTCTGCCCGCAGGTTCATCGTTTCGCTTATCACCTCCACCATTTCGTCGATATCTTCCCCGTCAAACGTTACGCTGATGATTTGGTCGGCGGCGGCAGCGTCGCTTATGCAGATGCTTGCGCCGTACACCCTGCCGATGAGCGTCGCGACCTCGTGCAGGGGCTTATCCTTAAACACGAACGTTTTGGTCATGTAGGCAGTGGCGTTGGCGTCGGTCTGGGTGCGGCCGAATGTTTGGGCGCGCTTGTCGAACGTTCCTGTTTCGCCCGCCTTTAGCGTGACGCCGCTGCCCGCCTCGGCGTAGAAGAGCACTTCGCCGCTCTGCACAAACACCGTAACGCAGCTGTCTTCGGGGTACGCCTGTACGTTGAACGTTGTGCCCACGTCGCGGATGAGCGTTTGGCCGGCGTGCACCACGAGCTGCCCGCTACCCGCCGCCGAAACCTCAAAGAAAGCTTCGCCCTCGAGCAGCAGCTCGTGCTTTCCGTTGCCGTAAGCGCCAACGCCGGACAGCTTGCTACCTCTGTTCAAAAAAACGCCGGAGCTGTCGCTCAAAATGTACTCTCTCGCGCTGTCTGCGCTCTCGGCTATCAACCAAATTTGCTGCCCGCTGTTGCCGTCGAGCTGTACCCATGCAACCGCCGCAGCTCCCATGAGCAGCGCAACGGCGGCGGCGTACCTTAGCAGCGGCGGCGCAAGCCTCCACACGGCGGCGCGCGGAGGCGGCGGGGCGGCAGCGTGCCGCCGCATGTGTTGCTCAAACGCTGCCCATGCTGTTTCCGTATTGGGCTTCACGTCCGACACGAGCGCAGCAAAGAGCGTCCGGTTTTGCTCCGATTCGGCAAGCCACTCCTGTAGCAGGCGTTGCTCTTTGGGTGTCGCCTTGCCGCCCAGGTGTCGCGCTATAATCCGGTCAATATCCTGCGTCATATATTTTTGTTGTGATAGATGAATAACAGCTACGTAAACTCTTTCAGCTTTTCACGCAGCACGCGCAACGCTTTGGATATATGATTTTCCACCGTGTTGTGCGAAATTTTCAGCCGTTCTGCTATTTCGGGGTACGTCAACGCCTCCTTTCGGCTCAGCTCAAAAACGATGCGGCATTGCTCCGGCAGCTGCGCCACAGCGCCCTCTACCGCAGCCGCCAACTCGTCGTGCGCCATCTGCCCGTCGGCGCTGTCGTACGCTTCTCCGTGCCGGTGCGCAACGTCGGCTTTGTACTTCTCCCTCACCTTTTCGTGCTTCAGGCGGTTGAGGCAACGGTTGTGCACAGCCCTGTACAGGTAGGATTGGAGCGAAATCCGTACGTCAAGCTCCGCACGCTGGTCCCATAGCACGCAAAACATTTTTTGCACCACATCCTCCGCCTCGTCCATGCAGCGCAGCATGGAGCAAGCATAGGAACAAAGCGGCGCATACCACGACTTAAAAACAGCCTCGTATGCCCGATGGTCGCCCTCCCTGAGCTGCCCTATGGTATTTTCCATACTACTCACGTGCCTCTGCTTCTTTTTTTCAGCAAAGGTACGCTAATTTTTAGTTATCTCCTATACCAATACATGTATGACAACCGAAGAGGCAGCTACCACTATGGGGAGCTTCTAAAAGTTTCAACCGCAAGTCCGCGACCTGCGGGAAACGAACCGGCGTGGGCGTACGGGCGGTTCGCGCCCCGCCCCCCGCCTCCGCGCCAATGGCGTATCGGCAAACCCCGCGCCAATGGCGTATCGGCAAACCGGCTCCAATTGGCTGCGCCGAGCTCCGCTTCGCTCCGGTTCCCCGTAGGGGAATAATAGCAATAGAAAAACGGCTATCGCCTCTTTCTTATTCCCCGTAGGGGATTAATAGAAAATGACGGCGCTATTAAAGCCCTACGGGCTAGGCTAACGGCGAAAGCGGGTGATGGTCGTTTTTCTATTGATATTATTCCCCTACGGGGAATTGGCGCGGCAGGGCGACGGGGCGGAGATAAACCTCATTTCCACCTCATTTCTCCAACAAAACAACCTCAGTAGCAAGGAGAGATGTACAGGCAAATACCAACCTCCTGACTTTGACACATAATTTCCCCGCGTTTTATAATATATTGTAAGTTAGTATTTTAGAAATTATGCGACACCATTTAGGGTGTCGCATGGAAAAATTTGCTAATTTAGCCGTATGTATGTACGCAAAAAACCAAACAGGTCAGGCAGCATTAGCATTGCGGCTATAACAAGTTTTTGGA
>JAITAP010000027.1 GCA_031284065.1 Prevotellaceae bacterium | reverse complement strand
TGCGTGTGCAATTCAAAAATGCTGCACTGCCGGCGCACGGCTCCAAAGCCTCCGCTTGGCGTTGGCCAAATTTTTCAGCTTTCAGCTTAAACGTCGTAAATAAGCCGAACCGCGCGACGCAAAACAAAGAGTAGGCGCAAAAAATAAAAAAAAAACAATTGCAATGAAAAAAAGTACATTTTACGGAAAGATGGTAGCATTTTTGGCTATCGCATTAGGTCTGATGGTAGCGCTGGCGGTATTCCTGCCGTCCTGCGACAAGGATGAAGACAACAACCCCGACGGCGACCTCTACAAGCCCTCAGAAAACATGACCGTCGAGGAAATCCGGACGCTCCTTGAGGAGGTGAACGACAACATGGCGTCGGTGCGCCAAATTTCTGCGGAGCAAACAAGTATAATTACAGAAACGGGATATGGCGGGACCATGACCTATAACGTCCGTGCCACAGCGCAAGTTAACCTTGACGCCAAGAAAGAGTTAATTATGTTCTACGAAGACGGAGAGTTGTGTGATTTTACTTACACTGAAAATGGTATTGCTTACGACTACGAATATGAAAAACAAAGCAGCGAGCCCGAGGAACGGAAAAGCTACAAAGTTAGCGATGCCTATTGGAACCATAGCGAGGTTTTTGATGAAGTGGTAGATGATTTTGTAGATGTTATTGAGGTATCAGAATGGAAAGTAGAGGGCGACGCCTTTGTTGGAAGTACTACGAGAAATTCCAGAACAGAAAAATACACATTTCTCCTCACCTCAAGCAAAAAGATAAGCAACATCAAGTATGAGTCTGAGTATAAGTATGAGTCCAACTCTTCCTCTTCCTCCGGTGAAATAAAGTACACCTACTCTGCCAACCCTGCCTTTCCGAACAACTATGATAAGTCGGATTTCCCGCTTGCCACGCAGTACAGCGTCAAAGTGGTGTGGGGCAAAGGGCAGGATGAAAGCACCTTCTACACCGAGCCGGGTATTTCTTTCCTCTACGCTTACGAGGTACTGGACTATGCTCCCAAAGTGCAGGGTGAGGAGCCGGAGGGGTTGTACAAAGATCAGGCATTCACCCAAAAAACTACTTCGCCAATAGACCTGTCGGACAACAACACGGTGCTCTACGTAAAGTGGGTGAACGACTCCGGGAGCACGAGCAAATCAAAGAGCAGGCCTGCGGCGAAATCGCTCCTCAAAAGGTTGAGCCGCAACCTTGAGGGGGCTGAGGCGCAGTAAACGGAGCTTAGCCCCCCGACAGCCACCAACCGGACAGGCGACCCCGCGCGGTGAAAAAACTTGCTTAAAATGCCGGGGGGCTTTTTTTTGAAGCTATATAGATTACAATAAATAATTACAGTTATGATTGTCAATTAAAGTACTCAACTTTTACAGGTTGTCTAATTAATTAAATATGAATACATTACAATGATTTTGTTTTATAGAGTAATAAAAATCAGCGTTTTTGTCTTCTCATTCCGTAGGAATGAGTCGCTCGGTAGAAATGGTAAATACATCAATCACAACGCATTCCGTTAGGAATGCGCCCAAAAATATTCAGGTGGCATTCCTACGGAATGCCGGTTGCGAGGTGGAAACGATATTTTCTACCGAGCGACACATCCCTACGGGATGTGGTAAACCCAAAATACACTTGCGAAATTTGTAATTATTTATTGGACGTTATATAATTCGTGAAATTCGTAAACAAAAAATTCGTGCAATTCGTGGACAAAAAAATATTCGTGCTAATTCGTGTAATTCGTGGACAAAAAAAATTCGTGGACAAACCAATAAATCTAAATCTTATGAAACACAAACTATCGGCAATCGTTTTTCTTTCTCAGCTTTCGTTTTTCGCTTTGTCGGCGCAGGAAAACAAAGCTACGCTATCTTCGCCCGACAATCTGTTGCAGGTAAGGGTTTTTGAAGAAAATGGAAGCCCGTTTATGCAGTAAATTATAACGTAAAAATTCATTGAATATGATGAAAAAAACACTTTTATCACTTGGGGTTCTCACCATCTTAGCTCCGGCAATGTGGGCACAGTCGTTTGTATGGGTCAGCAGCACAGCCGGCAGCACGTGGAAACAGTCCTCCGTAGCCTTGCAGAAAAAAGCGGCGACAACCCCGGCGCTGGAGATAAGCGGCAACGAAAATCTGTTAATATTCAAACGTTGGGGAACATGCTTCAACGAATTGGGATGGCATGCCTTGAACATACTGCCGGACGAAGAGCGCGAGGCGCTTTTGGAGCAAATATTTTCACTCGAAGGAGAATTGCGGTTTTCAATGGGACGCATCCCGATGAATGCAAACGACTACGCGCACGACTGGTACAGTTGCGACGAAGTTTCGGGTGATTTTCAGCTAAAATATTTCAGCATTGACCACGACCGGCAAGCGATTATTCCGTTTATTAAATCCGCCCAGAAGTATAACCCGTCGATGACTTTCTGGATTTCTCCATGGTCGCCGCCGGCGTGGATGAAAATCAACCACTACTATTCATGTCGGAGCAGCGAAAAGTACAATACGATGTCGCCGCTATCGGACGTAGCGCTTTTTGAAGACAGCAAAGAAACGGATAGCCGCTATTTTCCTCAACAGCTTGCGGTCAACGATTATTTTATTCAAGACCCGCGCTACCTGCAAGCATACGCGCACTATTTCTGCAAATTCATTGACGCCTACAAGGCCGAAAATATTCCCATTACGATGGCAATGTACCAAAACGAGGCATACAGCTACACTGTCTATCCGGGGTGTGCATGGACGCCGGAAGGAACGATACGCTTCAACGTCGAATATCTTGCGCCGGCATTGAAGCAGCATCACCCCGATGTTGCGCTCTACTTGGGAACTGTCAACACCAACCGCTTCGATATTATCGACCGGATTCTCTCCGACCCGCGTATGCCGCAATCTATACAGGGCGTTGGCTTCCAATGGGAGGGAGGGCAAATTCTGCCTCGTATTCGCGAAAAATATCCGCACTACAAGTATGTACAAACCGAGAGCGAATGTGGCTGGGGCAGCTTCGACTGGAAAGCGGCCGAGCACACTTTCGGGCTGATTAATCATTACCTGAGTAACGGCTGCGACGAATATACTTTCTGGAACGTAATCCTGTGCGATCAGGGAATGAGCGCTTGGGGGTGGAAGCAAAACGCGCTTATTCGTGTTAATTCCACAGAGAAAACGGCGACACTCACGCCGGAATATTACGCCGTAAGGCATTATACGCAATATGTCGCGTCCGGAGCGCGGCTGCTGGGCTATCGCGATGCAAAGGAAAACAACACGCCCGTGCTGGTTTTTGCCACTCCACAGGGGAAATATGTGGTTATCGCCGGTAATTTCAACGACGAAAGAAAAGACTTGTCCGTAAAGCTCGGCAATCGTTACCTGAACGTCCGGCTTCAGCCCCATTCGTTAAACACTTTTCAAAATGTGTCCGCTAATTAACAATGCGAATTAATTTGGTCAATAAGAGTATATTAATCAATAAATCTCAACAAATGAAACAGAAACTGTTTATATTATTTTTTCTTTCTCAGCTTTCGTTTTTCGCTTTGTCGGCGCAGGAAAACAAAGTTACGCTATCTTCGCCCGACAATCTGTTGCAGGTAAGAGTTTTTGAAGAAAAAGGAAGCCCGTTTTATGCAGTAGATTACAAAGGTCGAGAGGCGCTGGAACGCTCACCGCTGGGGCTTGCGACAACGCGGGGCAATTTGTACGGCGAGTTGAAATTTATTTCACACCAAACGCAGCAAATCAGCGAGAAATACACGCTCAACCGTGCAAAAAAGAGCAATATTTCTTACGAAGCAAACGAACTTGCCTGTACTTTCGAAAATCCGCAGCGTCAGCGTATTGACGTCGTTTTTCGCGTAAGCAACAACAACGTAGCGTTTTGTTACCGTATTCCTCAAACATCCGATATTGCGAACATTACGGTAGAGCGCGAGTTGTCCGGGTTTAATTTTCCGGAAAAAACAACCGCTTTCCTCACTCCACAGGCAACTGCGCTCAGCGGCTGGCATCACTCAAAGCCATCCTACGAGGAAGAATATGCCGTTGATGCGCCGTTGGGGACGCCCTCAAAGTATGGCGTTGGATTTACTTTTCCGGCGCTGTTCAAAGTTCCGCTTTATCTCTCCAAAGGAGAACGGGAAGAAATTTGGGTTTTACTTTCCGAAACCGGCGTTTCGTCCCGATACTGCGGTTCTCGCTTGAGCGAAGGCGCTGCCGACGGGCTTTACACCATCGCTTTTCCCCAGCCGCTCGAAAACAACGGCGCCGGAAGCGTTTCTCCATCGATGTTGCTGCCCGCGCAAACGCCTTGGCGTACCATTACCCTTGCAGACAAGCTGAAACCCATTGTGGAAACAACTGTGATGTTTGACCTCGTGCAGCCGCTTTACGAGCCGAAATACAGCTATCGCTTCGGGCGCGGGACGTGGAGCTGGATTATGTGGCAGGACGAGAGTATGAACTTTGCCGACCAGATTACCTACGTGAACTTTGCGGCGGACTTGGGCTATGAATTTATACTCATTGATGCGCTGTGGGACAAAAATCTCGGCTACGCAAAAATGGAGGAGTTGCTTCAATACTGCAAAGGTAAAGGCGTGTCGCCTTTCGTATGGTACAACTCCAACGGGTTTTGGAACGACGCGCCGCAAGGCCCCAAAGGAAAAATGGACGCTGCTGTTGAGCGTAAAAAAGAAATGGCATGGCTGCAAAAAATGGGCGTAAAGGGGATAAAAGTTGATTTTTTCGGCGGCGACAAGCAGGAAACGATGCGCCTGTACGAAGACATTCTCTCCGACGCCAACGACTACGGCTTGATGGTGATTTTTCACGGTACAACCCTGCCGCGCGGCTGGGAGCGAATGTACCCGAACTACGTGGGCAGCGAGGCTGTTCTGGCCTCCGAAAATCTGATTTTCACGCAACATTCATGCAACAACGAGGCTTTTAACGCCTGCCTGCACCCTTTCATTCGCAATGCTGTGGGCAGTATGGAGTTTGGCGGAGTGCTGCTCAACAAACGCCTTAACCGCGGCAACAACGGCGGAACTACGAGAAAAACAGGCGATATTTTCCAGCTCGCCACGGCGGTCTTGTTCCAAAATGCCGTGCAGATGTTTGCCCTCGCGCCCAACAACCTTACCGAGCAGCCCGCTTTTGAAGTTGACTTTATGAAAACCATTCCCACTATTTGGGACGAAACGGTTTTCCTCGACGGTTATCCGGGCAAATACGTCGTTTTGGCGCGGCGTAGCGGCGAAAAATGGTACATTGCCGCTATCAACGCCGATAAATCGCCGAAGAAGCTGACCCTGAAGCTTGACTTCCTGACGGGTAAAAACCTGATAAAATACACTGACGAAAAGGGGCTTTTACCGAAAATGGAAACCATTAAATTGCCAAAGAATAATGAAGCGACAATTGAAATTCAGGAAAATGGCGGAGTGGCGCTAACGGGTAGTTAAATTATAATTAAAAGTATGAATACATTAGAAAGAGTTTTTTCAGCAGTAGAACCTGTTAAGCTTCAAAAACCTAACAGGTTTATGACGACGATTTTGTGTCTTGCCTTTGCGTTCGGCAATCTTTCGGCGCAAGAAATTCCGCAGGAAAAGGACTACGTTGGCTATCTTTTCGCCTACTTCAAGGGCAACAGGGTGGAGGAAGAGGCGATTTGCTTTGCCGTAAGCCGCGACGGCTACAGCTACCGCGCATTGAATAACAACCAGCCGGTGATTGACTCAAAGGCAATCAGCTCGACAGGAGGAGTGCGCGACCCGCATATTCTTCGCGCGGAAGACGGCAAGACATTCTACATGGTCTGCACCGATATGACTTCGTCGAAGGGTTGGAATTCAAACCGCGCGATGGTTTTAATGAA
>JAITAP010000268.1 GCA_031284065.1 Prevotellaceae bacterium | reverse complement strand
AAAGTTTTACCCGAACTTCACCAGCGCTTTTGCCAAGCTGCCGTCGTTTGTCAGCAGCGCGTCAAAGGCGGCTTTTACGTTGGTAAAGTCGAATATTTTTGATACCATCTTGTTGACGTCCATACGGCTTCCCTCCGTCAGCTTCACCAAGCTGATGAGCGGGGCAAATTCGTTGACCGAGTTGCGCGACCCGTATATGCTCATCTCTTTTTTGATAATGCCGGACTGGTTGAAGGTTACCTCGCGCTTGCCGTTGCCGATGAGTACAATTTTGCCGTGAAAGCACACCGCCTCCTGCGCTGCGAGAAATGTTTCCGGTTGCCCTGCGCACTCCACCACCACATCCATGCCGTTGTTTTGCGTGAGCTCTTTCACGCACGCCTGCAAGTCGCCGGTTTTGGAGTTGACAACGCCGTTTACGCCGAGCGCCATTGCCGTTTGCAGGCGAATGTCGAGCACGTCGGCTACATACACATTCGCCCCTTTGAGCTTTGCTGCAATGGCGGCAAACAAGCCGATGGGGCCTGCGCCAATGACCAGCACGTTGTCGTTATGCGCCACGCGGCCGCGGTTCACGCCGTGGTAGCCGATAGAAAACGGCTCAATCAGCGCCAGCGTCTGCGCGTTCAGCCCCATGCCGTCAACAATGCGCTCCACCGGCATGGTAATGTACTCGGCAAACGCGCCGTCGCGCTGCACGCCCATCGTTTTGTTGTCCTGACAGCAGTTGACAAATCCTCGGCGACACGAGTAGCATTTTCCGCAGCTGAAGTAGGGGTTGGCGGTTACGGTCATTCCCCTTTTGAGGCCTTTGCTGTTGTTGGTCGGGATTTCTATAATTTCCGCCGAAAATTCGTGCCCCGGAATACGGGGATAGTCGGCAAAGGGCTGGTTGCCGGTGTACGTTTGCAGGTCGGAGCCGCAAATGCCGCAATATTTTATCTTTAGCAAAGCCTCGCCGGCGGCGGGCTTGGGCGTTGGCGTTTCTACAATAGAAAATTCACCCGGCTTTGCAATTTTTACTACTTTCATATTTCTATCCGCTCTCTAAGAGTTTGCCCACGTAGTTCTTGCGTGAGGTTTGAGTATTTCCCGCACCTCGTGCAGCAGGTTGTTGTCCATTGGTTCGTCAATCCACTGCAAATTTTTCCTCACGTTATCTGCGCTTGTGGTGCTGAACAGCGTAGTGGCAATGCGCGGATTGCTCACGGAGTACTGCATAGCCAGCTTTTCTATGGGGTAATTTTTGCTTTTGCAGCGCTGTGCAGCCTCAGCGCATACTTCTACCAGCGGCTTTGGCGCGGGATGCCAATCGGGTACGCCGCGCTCTGTGAGCAGGCCCATCGACAGCGGCGAAGCGTTGATAACGCCAACATTTTTCGACTCAAAGTAGCTCAGATAATCTGCCAGCGCGTCGTCGCAAAGGCAGTAGTGGCAGAAGCTGAGCACGCACTCAACCGCGCCTGTCGGCGCGTTGTCCAGCACCCACTTCAGGTTGCTCAGCTGCAAATCGGTTATTCCTACGTGCCCCGCCACGCCTTGCTTTTTGAGCTCCTGCAAGGCGGGTAGCGTTTCGTGTACCACTTGGTTCAGGTCGGCAAATTCAATATCGTGCACGTTGATAAGGTCGATAAAGTCCACGTGCAGGCGCTCCATGCTCTCGTACACGCTCTCGCGGGCTTTTTTGCCGGAGTAGTCCCAGCTCTTCACGCCGTTGCTGCCGTAGCGTCCCACTTTGGTAGAGAGGTAGTACTTGCTGCGCGGAATTTCCGACAGCGCCTTTCCCAGCGCCGCTTCGGCCTTATAGAAGCCATAGTAGGGCGACACGTCGAGGAAATTCATTCCGCCGTCCACCGCAGCATGTACCGCCTTAACGCCGTCTGCCTCCTTTAGCGAATGAAACACGCCGCCCAGCGACGACGCGCCAAAGCTAAGGCTCGATACCTTTAATCCGGTTTTGCCAATTTCCCTGTAGTCCATAACCTAAATTTATTTTCCGGGTATGCTGTCTTCGTCGCCGCTTATCGTAATCGTAAACACAACCGTTGGCGGGTTTAGCGCCAGATGTTTTTCGTTGGCTGAAAAATCAAAAAACGCTTTTGCGGTTTTCATTTGCCACCACTCCTCTTTTTCCGAAACCGCCCAGAAGTAGTAGGTAAATTCTTTCACGCCCTTAGGCGCAAGGAGCGTCAGGTGGTTGTACTTGTCGGTTGCGTCGCCGTTGTAAACGCCGGCAGGGATTGCCACCGCCAATCCTGCGGTTTGCAGCCCGTACTTTACGGTATCGTTCACCGGAAAGCCCGTTCCCCATACGCAGGCAAGCCCGGCTTTATCAGAGAAAAATTCCGTTGATTTTTGCATTTTTTGCACGCCCGTGCAGAGCTGTATATTCGGCGCAAAAGGCTTGGAGGAAACCACCCGCACTTCCACGTCGCGATGCCCGGCGTAGGTAATGTATCGGCATATAATGTCCAGCGAGTCCATCATGTACATCCACTTTTGCACCCTCATTTCGACCACCGTGCGCAGCGGCCCGGCAGCAATAATTCGCGCCTCGCGGTTGCCCACAGGCGATATGTGGAGGGCTTTACTGCCGTCCCATCCTTTGAGCGTGCCCACGCCCACGCTGCCCGATACCAGCAAAATGTCGTCGCCAAAACCCTGCTTCAGCTGCTCGTCGGCAGGGTACCACTTGCTTGCGTCCAGCTCGAGCTGCTGCCTGCGCTTGCCGTAAACGTCTATGGTTTGCTTGTGGTCGAAGTAGGCGCGGTAGGCTATGAGGTCTGTTTCCCACGCCGGCCCGTGGTGGTGCAGGCTGTTGTAGAGGTTGCCCGTAGGCGACGCAGCCGCCGGGACGGGTATAATGGCGTTGCTGCTCTTGTCGCGCAAAAACAGCTGTGCGTGCACACGCCCTGCTGCGCACGGCGCGGCGGTAGCGTCGGCCGTAATCAGGCGAATCTTTTTAGATTCTCCGGCTTTCATGTCCAGCAAAAAGGCCAGCTCGTCGGCCTTGCCGTCGCCGTCAAAGTCATCGAGCTGCGAGCATATACGTGTGTTTCCTTCGTACACTGCCACATTTCCTCCGTCGTAGGCATCGTCCAAGCTGTGAATGTCTGCCGCGCTGACGGTAACGGGTGCGCCCGCTCGCGCGGTGTTAAGCGGATTTTCTACCTTTATGGTAACCTCCGTTGCGCTTAGCAAAGGTGAAAAAATCAGCATTGTGGCTGCCGATATGAGTAGCTTTGGATTTTTCATACGTAAAAATTTTTTGTTTACTTAGTGAAGTAAAAGTAGCAAATTAGTATTTACGCTATGAGCTATAGGTTGGAAATTATGGGTTATTTAACTTTTTCAGAGCGATGCTGTGTCTTTCGATTTCTAAATAAGCATGAAAGTAAAGTAAGACAAGTCCCCGCTAAGATAGCCATAAACCATAAGCGAACGATGGCGTCCGCCCTGTCAACATTAGCAATCATGTAAATCAAAGCCATGATGATGATAGAACTACCTACTCCCAACAATAATTTGCCGACTGTTGTTAATCTTGACTGCATTAATACTGAATTTTCCATAATTTGCCTTTTTAATTTATAATTGTTAATTCTTCTACCAGCTTGCTTTGCGTATGCCCGAAATCAGCACATGGCTTGCCATTTCGCGGAACTATATGCGGCTGATACCGAAGATAAGAGCGCATTGCAGATAGCCACATAACAGAAATACCGTATAAAATCAACAGCAGACACGGAGAAAACGTAATGTTTTATTCACCGGAAGAAATTTTCTTCCAAATATTTGCATGATAAATTTTCTTCGCCCATCCTATTTTTTGCTAATGTTTGCCCACGTATCCTTTAGGGTAACGGTGCGGTTGAACACCGGCTTTTCGCGGGTAGAGTCGGGGTCTAAGGCAAAGTAGCCCGTGCGCTCAAACTGTACAGGCAGCGCACCCTCGCGGTAACTGCCGTCAACGGCTTGCTCTACGCGTGCGGTAACAGCTTTGAGCGAGCTGGGGTTCAGGTAATCCTTGTAGTCTGCGCTTTCGGGGATGCTGTCCATGTGCGCCTCCGTAAACAGGCGGTCGAACAGGCGCACTTCGGCAGTGCTGCAATGCCCGGCCGAGAGCCAGTGTATGGCGCTCTTTACCTGACGCGAGCTGCCGCCGCCGCTGCGCGTTTCGGGGTCGTAGGTGCAGCGAACTTCCGTAACGTTGCCGGCGGCGTCCTTCACCACCTCCTCACACTTGACAATGTAGGCGTACTTTAGCCGCACCTCCTGACCGGGCGCAAGGCGGAAAAATTTCTTCGGGGGATTTTCCATAAAATCCTCCCGCTCGATGTAGAGTTCGCGGCCGAACAGTATTTTGCGGGTGCCGGCGGCGGGGTCTTCGGGGTTGTTGACGGCGTCGAGCTCCTCAACCTTTCCCTCGGGGTAGTTGGTGATGACCAGCTTGAGGGGGTTGAGCACCGCAAACCGGCGCAGCGCCCGCTTGTTCAGGTCTTCGCGCACGCACCACTCCAGCAGCGAGAGGTCAATCACGTTGTCGCGCTTTGCCACGCCCACCTTGTCGGCAAACAGGCGGATGCTCTCCGGCGTGTAGCCCCTGCGGCGAATACCGCAGATGGTGGGCATACGCGGGTCGTCCCAACCGTGCACAAAGCCGCCTTTGACCAGCTCCAGCAGCTTGCGCTTGCTCATCACCGTGTAGGTGAGGTTGAGGCGGGCAAACTCGTACTGGCGCGAGGGAAAAATTTCCAGTTTCTCAATAAACCAGTCGTAGAGCGGCCGGTGCACGTCGAACTCAAGCGTGCAGATGGAGTGGGTTATGCCCTCAATGGAGTCGCTTTCGCCGTGCGCGTAGTCGTACATGGGGTAGATGCACCACGTGTTGCCCGTGCGGTGGTGCTCGGCGTGCAGGATGCGGTACAGTATGGGGTCGCGCATGAGCATGTTGGGGTGCGCCATGTCGATTTTGGCGCGTAGCACCTTTGCGCCGTCGGCAAACTCGCCGCTGCGCATACGGGTGAACAGGTCGAGGTTCTCCTCCGCGCTGCGGTTGCGGCAGGGGCTGTTTGCGCCCGGCATGGTAACCGTTCCGCGCCCCAGCCGGATTTGCTCCTGCGTTTGGTCGTCAACGTAGGCAAGCCCCTTTTTGATGAGCGCCTGCGCCCACTCGTAGAGCTGGCCAAAGTAGTCCGAAGCGTAGCGCTCGCTTGCCCAGCTGAAGCCCAGCCAGCGCACATCCTGCTTAATGGAGTCCACGTATTCGGTTTCCTCCTTAGTAGGGTTCGTGTCGTCAAAGCGGAGGTTGGTAGCGCCGCCGTACTTCTGCGCCAGCCCAAAGTTGAGGCAAATGCTTTTGGCATGGCCAATGTGCAGGTACCCGTTAGGCTCCGGTGGAAAGCGCGTAAGGATACGCTTGTGCCTGCCCGCCGCCAAATCGGCCTCGATAATTTCTTCCAAAAAGTTGAGTGAGCGCTCCGGCGTGCCCGGAGCTGTTGTGGTTTCAGCCATGTCTTGTAATGTTGGTTTTCAGTTAGAATTTTTCCCGATTAAGCTGCAAACTTACATGAAAATCCTTAGATTTACAAGTGTGCGCACAAAAATTCAAGAGCAGGGTAGCGGTATTGCCGTTTTACCCGTTGGGTAAATAAAGCTCGCTGTGCTGCCCGTATATCAGCAAGTATTCGAAAAGTTGAAAGGCGCAAAGTACGAGCGTAAATGCCCGAATTTGATTGTGGACGGAGAGTGTTATGAGTTTGAAAATTACAAACCGTCGCTCAGAAGGGAAAAAATCTCAAATATGCTTTCAAACGGACTTAAACAATCCCAATCCCTGTGGGGATTTCCCGATTTTACCGGGCTATACGGCGTTTTCCAAAAAGTCTACTTGTGCGGCGGGCGCTAAAAAAATTCGTCATCTATTAACTTTTTCCGCTGCCCTTTGCTTTCATTTTCTTCATAAGCGCTGCAATCGAGGTTAACCGCCCGCATGTTGAGCGGCGCTTCAAAGTGCGTATTCTCCGAAATGTGGAGGGAGGGGTCTGCATACACCTTGCTCAGGAAAATGCCGAATATGGGTAACCCCGAATTTGCGCCGCCGCCTGTGCGCAGGCTCTCAAAGTGCACCGAGCGGTCTTCGCACCCCACCCACACGCCGGCGGCAAGCTGAGGCGTAATCCCCATAAACCACCCGTCCGATTGGTTTTGCGTTGTGCCGGTTTTTCCGCCTATAGCGCCTTTCAGCATGTAAACACCGCGCAGCCGCGCAGCCGTACCGCTGTTGACCACGCCTTGCAGCAAGTTGGTCATGAGGTAAGCCGTCTGCTCGCTTATGGCTTCGGTTTTTGGCGTAGCGCCAAAAACGGACAGCACGTTCCCGTTGCGGTCTTCTATGCGGGTTACCATCATGGGCATCACGCGAACGCCCTTGTTGGCAAACGTGGAGTAAGCGTTGACCATTTCGGAAAGAGATATTTCCGCTGTTCCGAGAAATATTGAATTTACGGGAGGTATATGGCTGGTTATGCCCATTTTATGGCACAAGTCCACCACGTTTTGCGGGTTGAACTGCTTGATGAGCCACGCCGAAATGTTATTCACGCTGAGCGACAGCCCCCACTTGAGCGTTACCATTTTTCCGTCGTAGGCTGTTGGCGAGGCGTTTTTGGGAGTCCACGTGGAGTCTCCCATCACAAAGGTTTGCGGAATGTTTGGCACCTTGTAGCAGGGGTGAAATCCCTCCTGCATGGCGAGCGTGTACAGGAAAGGCTTTATGGTAGAGCCCACCTGACGCTTGCTTTGCTTCACCAAGTCGTACTTGAAGTATTTGAAGTTGGGGCCACCCACGTATGCCTTGATGTATCCCGTATGCGGATCCATTGCCATGAAAGCGGCGCGTAAAAAGGATTTGTAGTACTTGAGTGAATCCAGCGGCGACATTTTCACCGTAGCTTCTCCATTCCACGTAAAAACGACCATTTCCGTTGGCGTGCGGAAGTTTGCCATAATTTTGTCCATCGACCAGCCGGCAACGCGCAGCACGCGGTAGCGCTCGGTTTGCTTAATGGCTCGCGTGATATACTCTTGCTCCTGCTCACGGGTCATGTTGGCGCCGAAAATACGCCCGCCTTTCATTTTTATTTCTTGGTTGAGCGCGGGTTGAAGGCTGTACTTGAGGTGCTGCACCAGCGCCTCTTCCGCATACTGCTGCATTTTGGAGTTTATTGTGGTGTAAATTTTCAGCCCGTCGCGGTTCACGTCGTAGGGTACGTTTCCGGGCTTTTTGTTTTTGTGGCACCAGCCATACAGCGGATTTTTTTCCCACTCTATCGAATCGGTCGCATAGTCTTCCTCAGCGGCGTAGCGCGAGCGTTCCGGCTGCCGCGCGTTCATGGTTTGGCGCACGCGCTCTCTGAAGTAGGTTGCCAGCCCGGTGTTGTGGTCTTTTTGCTGAAACTTCAGGGCAATAGGCTTGTCGCTTAGTATGGTGTAGCTTTCGTGGTTCAGGTAGCCGGCGCGCACCATTTGCCGCATTACAAAGTTGCGGCGTTGCAGGGCGTTGTCGGGGTTGCGCACGGGGCTGTAGCGCGTTGGCGCGTTGACTACGCCGGCCAGCAACGCTGCCTCTTCAACGTTGAGCTGCAAGGGCTGCTTGTCGAAAAACGTTGCCGCCGCTGCGCTTATCCCAAAGGCGTTGCTCCCAAACGGGATTACGTTGAGGTACATGGCTACAATTTCGTTTTTGGTGTAGTTGCGCTCCAGCTTCACCGCCGTAATCCACTCCTTGAGCTTGGCAATGAGCAGCGAGCTGTACTTGTCAAACGAGTTGCCGTACTCGTTGGTGTTGCGTGGGAAGAGGTTTTTGGCAAGTTGCTGCGTAATGGTGCTGCCGCCGCCCTGACTTCTGTCGCCCAGCGCCACCGTGCGCACCGCCACGCGCATCAGCCCCACAAGGTCTACACCGAAATGGTTGACAAAGCGCACGTCTTCCGTTGCAATAACAGCCTTGATGAGGTTGGGCGAAATGTCCTCGAAGTTGATAAACGAACGGTTCTCGACGTGAAAAGTGCCGAGCAGCTTCTGGTCTTCGGAGTACACTTCGGACGCTGCGTTGCTTTTGGGGTTTTCGAGCTCCGCAAACGTAGGCATAGCGCCAAAATACTCACGGCTGACCAGCGCGAGCATGATAACTAAGAAAATAACAGGGAATACTATTACGCTCCAAAGGATGGCGGCAAACCATTTTTTTTTCGTACTACTTTTTTTCGTCATAACTTACAAACCACTATGTTTTTTGTGCCTCAAAAGTAGGCTTTAATTCCGTATTCTCCCCCAACTATAGTGTTAAAAATCAGTTAAAAATTTTGAACGTACAAGTTTTAATGTTTTACTTTGTGGTCAAATTCGGGAAGGAAAATCCGGAGCTTGAAAAATTTGAAAATGAAAACGATGTTGCCGCTGCAATGCGCGGCAATACGTACATTTTCTAAAGTTCATGAGTAGTTAAACCTATAAAGAAACAGCAAAATGTCAGAAAATTTAGTCATTGTTGAGTCGCCGGCTAAGGCGAAAACCATAGAAAAATTCTTGGGGAAGGATTACCTCGTTATATCCAGCTTTGGGCATATTCGCGATTTGCAAAAAAGAGACATGAGCGTCGATTTTCAGCACGGATACCAGCCGCAGTACGTTATTTCGGAGGGAAAGGAAAAAATTGTCGCCGAGCTGCGCAAGCACTCCAAAACCGCCAAAACGGTATGGCTGGCTTCCGATGAAGACCGAGAAGGAGAAGCCATTGCATGGCACCTGCAGGAGGCGCTGAAGCTCGACCCGGAAAAAACCAAGCGAATCGTGTTTCACGAAATCACCAAAGACGCCATACTTAACGCCATTCAGCATCCGCGCGGCGTTGATATTAACTTGGTGAACGCGCAGCAAGCTCGCCGCGTGCTCGACCGGCTGGTGGGGTATGAATTGTCGCCCGTGCTGTGGAAAAAAATTAAAGCTTCGCTCTCCGCAGGGCGCGTGCAGTCGGTCGCCGTGCGCCTCATTGTTGACCGCGAGCGCGAAATACTTGTCTTCACCACCGAAAGCTTTTTCAAAGTTGCCGGAACATTTTTTGCCGACAAAGCGCCAATTAAGGCAGATGCGTCGCAAAAGTTCAGCAACGAAAAAGCGGCGCTTGAGCTACTGGAAAAGTGCGTGGACGCTACGTTTACGGTGGAATCCGTCGAAAAAAAGCCGGCAAAAAGAACGCCAACCGCGCCCTTCACCACCTCAACCCTCCAGCAGGAGGCAAGCCGCAAGCTGGGATTCTCGGTGAGCCAGACTATGGCTGTTGCGCAGCGCCTGTACGAGGCGGGCTACATTACCTACATGCGTACGGACTCGGTGAACCTTTCGGAGCAGGCTCTTGCCTCAGCAAAAAGCGCCATCCTCGAAATGTACGGCGAAAAATACCTGCACACGCGGCGCTACACCACAAAGTCGAAAGGCGCGCAGGAAGCGCACGAGGCTATCAGACCCTCGTACATGAACAACCAAACCATCAGCGCAGACGCGCAGGAGAGACGCCTCTACGAGCTTATCTGGAAGCGCGCCATCGCCTCGCAAATGAGCGAAGCCGTTCTGGAGCGAACAATAGTAACCATTGGCATATCGGGCGCTACGGAAAAGTTTGTTGCCAACGGCGAGGTGATGCTTTTTGACGGATTTCTCAAAGTGTACATGGAGTCGCAGGATGACGAAAACGACGCCGACAGCGCGGGGCTTCTCCCCCCCATGCAGGCAGGGCAAATCTTGCAAGCCAACAGCATAGTGGCTACCGAGCGCTTTACGCAGCGTCCGCCGCGCTACACTGAGGCTACGCTGGTGAAAAAGCTCGAAGAGCTGGGCATTGGTCGTCCGTCAACATACGCGCCTACCATTTCTACGGTCATTGCGCGTGGATACGTGCTCAAGGAAGACCGCGAGGGACAAGTGCGCCCCTACAAGCAGCATACGCTCACAAACGGAAAAATTACCGAAAAAGTTCTGTCGGAAATTACGGGCGCTGAAAGGGCAAAACTTTTCCCCAGCGACATCGGCATGGTGGTTACGGATTACCTTGTGGAGCACTTCCCAAGAGTAATGGATTTCAGCTTTACCGCCAAAGTTGAGGAGGAGTTTGACGAAATTGCAGATGGTAAGATTATATGGAACAAGATGATAGATGACTTCTACCAAATATTTCATGAAAAAGTAGAGGATGCGCTTCAAAATTCGCAGCGCGCCACCGCCGAGCGCAGGCTGGGCGTTGACCCCAAAACAGGAAAAGAGGTCATTGTGCGCATTGGCCGCTTTGGACCTTTGGCGCAGCTTGGCGAAAGCGAAGGCGAACAAAAGCCGCAGTACGCCAACCTGCAAAAGGGACAGCTCATCGAAACCATTACGCTTGAGGAGGCGCTCAAGCTATTTGAGCTGCCCCGCACTCTTGGCGACTACGAGGAAAAACCGGTAACTGTAGCCATAGGACGCTTTGGGCCGTACGTGCGCCACGACGAAAAATTCACCTCGCTCAAGCGCAACGTGGACAACCCAATGACGATTACCCTTGAGCGAGCCGTAGAGCTTATTGAGGAGAAGCGCAAGATGGAGCGCGAAAAGGTAATAAAAACTTTTGCCGAAAATGAGGAGCTGCAAGTGCTCAACGGACGTTTTGGCCCCTACATTACCTGCGCCGGAATTAACTACAAGCTGCCCAAAAATATTGACCCCTCCGCGCTGACTTATGAAGAGTGCGTAGAAATCATGTCGCAGCAGGAGGGCAGCACGCCGCGAAAATCCCGCTTTGCCAAAAAAGCTGCGGCCAAAAAACCTGCGGCAGCAAAAGCCACGACAACAAAAGCTTCGGCAGCAAAAAAAGCGACCACCGCAAAGACCGCAACAACGAAAGCGGCAACGAAAAAAAAGAATGCCTGATTTTCGTCACTCTGCCCTGCTGCCGGAGCGCCCGTCTTTGGCAAATTAGCGGCCATTAACGGCCGCTTCTGCCTCCTTGCAATACATTTGCCATCCGGATAAAAATCATCCGAAAAAACGACAAAATTGCATTTTTTTTTGTACCTTTCAACGCGCCGTGCAGCTCGGCTCAGCGGGCGTTTATTTTCCTCACGGCTTCCGACGCTGCTTTCAGCGTATGCTCAACGTTCACCTCGCTGCCGGTGGCGCGCTTCATCCACAGCTGCGGGGTGAGCCGCCCCATGCGGTAGATGCGCAACGCTTCGTCTGCAAGATTTTTGCCCCGCAGGCGCTCCTCAAGCTGAAACTGGATGAGATGCCCCATTGGGTAGCTGGAGAGGTACAGCGGGTAGCTTAGCATGTGCGAGTATATGGCGAGTATGGGCGAGTCCGGCGTACCCAGCGTCGGCGCGTAGTAGTCGTTCCAAACCTTGCGGGCAATGCGCAGCACGTTTTCCTTGAGCTGCGCGGGGGTGGCGGCAGGGTTTGCGTACAGCCACTCCCACACGGCTATGTCCACGAGCGACACGCCCATAATTTCGTAGCATCCCCAAAAAACGTCCAGCGTATTCAGGAGATTTTTATCCGGATTTTTTTCGCTAACGCCCAGCATGTCCAAATCGCGCCTCTGAAAAACAAACGCCAGCGCCTCAGTAAAGGCGGTGTTGGGCACGCCGTTCATCATGTAGTACTCCACGTCGTGCAGGCTGATAGTTTGCTCCACGTTGTGCCCAAACTCGTGCATGGCAATGTTGTATCCCTTGTAGTCCATTCCGCCTGCCGCAACGCGCGTGCGCAGGTGCGCCTTGTCGTCCTTCATCATAGCGCCCCATGCGTGGCCGGAGCCGCGTGCGGCGTCCACCTCAACCTTGCCGCAAATGCGCTGCGCGTCGGAGGCGGAAAAGCCCAGACGGCGTAAAATATCGGGCAGCCCCCGCTCAAAGTCAGCTGCCGTAGGGTACAGCTTTGCCGTTTGTGCGCTCAGCTCGCTCTCAGGGATGCCGCTACGCGCCTTAAAGCCGTCGTACCATATATCGAACGGCTCCAGCGGCCGCCCAAGGCGCTGCGCTATCAGCTGCGCGACTTCCGCCACCACGCCGGATGATATAAGCCGGACGTACATTTCCCTGACTTCCTCCACCGAAAACTCCATATCGCCCTCAAAGGCGCGCCGGAGGTAGGTGGGGCGCTGCGGCGTATAGCGGTCTTCGGCGTGCAGCGCACCGAACGTGCGGAGGAGCGTCTCGTAGCGCGTATCCGGCTCGCGCGGTGCGCCGACTTCCCTGCCGTTTTCAAGAACTTTGTTGCTGTACGGCTTCCACTGCACGCCTCCGTTGTTGATAACCTTACCCGGTATTTGCTGCTCCACAATGCGCTCCATTACGGCGTAAATCATGCGCTGCTTTTCGAGCCCGCGCTGCGCATCGGCGTAACATGCCTTTAGCTCGTCGCGCAAGCCCCAGTGCGAGATGAGCAACATATCGGCGGGGAAGAGCGCTTCATCAGCCTCGCTGCGCAGCGCCCCCATGGCAATGTTGTAGCCGGACACGTAAGCTTCGGCTTCGGCGTTTACCTTTGCCGTGGCCAGCTTCAGCTCGGCGGGAACGCGCGTGGCAAACACATCCCCCATACGCGCGTACCCCCACTGCAAAGCCGTCCAGCCCTCGCCCAGCTGCCGTTTTTCGCTCAAGCTGTACGAGGGGAAGTTGAGAATAATCGTAAAGGCAACCTTTGAGGCAAACATATCATCGTTGAAGTGCGCCGCCACGTCGTATCCGGCCATTTCCATGTCGATTTTTGCAGGCTCGCCGCCGGCTTCGTCGCGAGGCTGCTTCAGCTTAAGGTCAAGCACGTTGAAGTAGCCCCAAACGAGCTCGAGCTTGTCCGACATTTTTTCAAACAGCGTCCGACGCTCGGCTTCGTCGTTCACGTATTCGCTTACGCAGAAATCAGCAAAGCGTTCTGCGCTGCCGTCGCTCGTGCGCCATAGCGCTGCTGCCTGCGCAACGCCCTTGGCGGCGCGGGACTCGTCAAGATTGGGGTAGCGAGCCTTGAGCGAATCAAGCGCCTGCGCCGCGATACGGGGATTACTGCTCATGGTTGTTTCATTGTTGCTGCGTTGCAGACCGCTGCACGACAGCAACGGCGCAGTCACGGCAGCAAGACAGGTAAGGGTTGTCAGCTTCATAACGCAAGGATTTAAAATTTAAAAAAAGCAAATATAGCATTTTCTTCCGAAAATAGAGCCGCTTCGCGCAGCTCAAAAATTCTTTATTTTTGGCGATACGGGATAAAAAACATATCTTTGGGGCAGAAATTCAACCCGTAAAACGTAAAGCAATGCCCCGCTACCTTGACCCTAAAAATGATTTGCCCTT
>JAITAP010000255.1 GCA_031284065.1 Prevotellaceae bacterium | reverse complement strand
AAAAAATCACATGGAATTTCGTATCGAAAAAGACACGATGGGCGAGGTGAAGGTCCCCGCCGACAAGTACTGGGGCGCACAAACGGAGCGTTCGCGCAACAACTTCAGGGTTGGGCCGGAGGCGTCCATGCCTAAGGAAATTATTGAGGCGTTTGCCTACCTGAAAAAGGCGGCGGCTTTTGCCAACTGCGAGCTGGGCGTGCTCCCCGCCGAAAAGCGCGACCTGATAGCTACGGTGTGCGACGAAATTTTGGAGAAGAAGCTGAACGACCAGTTTCCGCTCGTAATCTGGCAAACCGGCTCGGGCACGCAGAGCAACATGAACGTGAACGAGGTTGTTGCCAACCGCGCCCACGTGCTGCAAGGCAACAAGCTGGGCGAAGGCAAAACCTTTATCCACCCCAACGACGACGTGAACAAGTCGCAGTCGAGCAACGACACCTTCCCAACGGCTATGCACGTGGCGGCGTACAAGGCTGTGGTGGAGATAACCATTCCGGGAGTGGAGAAGCTGCGCGATACGCTGCAACAAAAGAGCGAAGCGTTTAAGGACGTTGTAAAAATCGGGCGCACGCACCTCATGGACGCCACGCCGCTAACGCTGGGGCAAGAGCTGTCGGGCTACGTGGCGCAGCTCAACCACGCGCTACGCGCCATCAAAAACACGCTGGCGCACCTCTCCGAAGTGGCGCTGGGCGGCACGGCTGTCGGCACAGGGCTTAACACCCCAAAAGGCTACGACGTGAAGGTGGCGGAGTACATTGCCAAGTTTACCGGCTTGCCCATCAAGACAGCCCCCAACAAGTTTGAGGCGCTGGCGGCGCACGACGGCATTGTGGAAGCGCACGGCGCGCTGAAGCAGCTGGCGGTTTCGCTGATGAAAATTGCCAACGATATTCGCATGATGGCTTCGGGGCCGCGCTCCGGCATTGGCGAAATACTTATCCCCGAAAACGAGCCCGGCTCCTCCATCATGCCCGGAAAGGTGAACCCCACGCAGTGCGAAGCTACCACGATGGTGTGCGCGCAGGTCATTGGCAACGACGTTACCGTAAGCGTAGGCGGCAGCGCCGGACACTACGAGCTCAACGTCTTCAAGCCCGTTATGGCAAACGCTTTCCTGCAATCGGCAAGGCTGCTCGGCGACGTGTGCGCCTCGCTCAACGACCACTGCGCCGTAGGTATCGAGCCAAACACAGCCCGCATAAACGAGCTGGTGAACAACTCGCTGATGCTGGTAACGGCGCTCAACACGCACATTGGCTACGAAAAGGCGGCGCAAATTGCCAAAAAAGCGCACAAGGAGCACACCACGCTACGCGCGGCGGCGCTGGCGCTGGGCTACCTCACCGACGAGCAGTTCTCGGAGTGGGTGGACCCCAAAAAAATGGTCTGACAACCCCAAATGAGGCTTACTTCGGGCAACGTTGCCAAGCGGATATTCTACTTTGCCTGGCCCATGCTGCTGGGCAACGTGTTTCAGCAACTCTACAACGTTGTGGACAGCATAGTTGTCGGCAAGTACATAGGCAAGGAGGCGCTTGCCGGCATGGTGGCGTCGGCGCAGGTGGCAATGGTTGTCGTGGCGCTCGCCATTGGCGTTGGCATTGGGGGAACGGTGGTGGTGGCGCAGTACTTTGGCGCGCGCGACCACAAAAGGGTGCAGCAAGCATCCGATACCGTTATGTTGCTCATGATTTTTGCGAGCCTCGCGCTGGGCGGCGTCGGCATACTCTTTAGCGACAATATCCTTAACCTCATCCAGCTGCCGGAGGAGGCGCACCGCTACGCACGGCCATACCTCAACGTATATTTCGGCGGCTTGATTACCATATTTGGCTACAACGCCGCATCGTCCATCCTGCGGGGGCTGGGCGACTCCACCACGCCGCTCTACGCGCTCATTATCGCCACTGTGGTCAACATTGCGCTCGACTTGCTGTTCGTACTCGGGCTGGGCTGGGGGACGGAGGCGGTGGCAATGGCAACGGTCATAGCGCAGGGCGCGTCGTGGCTGTTCATTGTGGCCTACGTGCGCAGGAAAGACCGGCTACCGTCCTTCAACCTCCTTCGCGCCAAGTTCAGCTTCCCCATTTTCAGGCAGGCCGTCCGCATAGGGCTGCCGTCGGGCTTTCAGCAGACCTTTGTGGCGGTGGGCATGGCGGCGCTCTTCGGCGTCATCAACACCTTTGGCGTGGACGTGGCGGCGGGCTACGGGGCGGCTACGCGCATCGACATGTTCGCAATGCTCCCCGCCATGAACTTTGCGGCGGCGCTCTCCACCTTTACGGGGCAAAATCTGGGCGCGGGCAAGCTGCAACGGGTGAGAAAGGGCTTGCGCTCCACGCTCGTCATGTCCGGAGCGGTGTGCATTGCCATATCGCTGCTGATAGTGGCGCTGCGCCGTCCCCTCATCGGACTGTTCACCGACGCGGCAAACGAAGCGGTGATAAGCGTCGGGGCGCAGTACCTCGCCATTGTCTGCTCGTTTTACGTTGTTTTTTCGTCAATGTTTGTGCTCAACGGGCTGCATCGCGGGGCGGGCGCGTCGCTCGTTCCCATGCTCACCACGCTCCTGTCGCTCTGGGTTGTGCGCATACCCGTTGCCTACCTCCTGTCGCGCAGCGAGCGGCTGGGCTATCTCGGCACGTTCTGGGCGGTCCCCATAGCGTGGGGCATTGGGCTGACGCTGGCAGTTGCCTACTACCTCTCGGGGTGGTGGAAAGGCAAGGCAGTGGTGAAGCGGGCAGGCACAGCCGCAAAGCTACCCATTGGAGATTCCGAGCGTAGCGAGGAGTGACGAGGGCGCTCGGAATGACGCGAGGAGCGAAATTCTTCGATTTAAACTTACCCCTTACGCCCTCAACCGGTAAAAGAAATTCCCGACGGAAAAAATAAAATTTTCCTACGACACAGAATGTCAAAGAAATCACTAACTTTGCATTTCAAATTTAACCAACCTGATGGCAGAAGAATTTTCACTAAACACGAAGAACGAAATTATTCTTTACCAGCCGAATAATTCCATAAAATTGGAGGTTTTGGTTGATGAAGAAACCGTTTGGCTTACGCAATACCAAATTGCGGATTTGTTTGGCGTGAAGCAACCCGCCATTTCAAAGCATATCAAAAATATCTTTACGAGCGGGGAGCTGGACGAAGATTCAGTATATTCCATTTTGGAATATACTGCCGCAGACGGAAAATCGTATAAAACAGGTTTTTATAATCTTGATATGATTCTGTCGGTTGGTTATCGCGTAAATTCTGTTTATGCGACACAGTTTAGAAAATGGGCTACCAAAACATTAAAGCAGTATTTATTAAGAGGTTACGCCATAAACAGCCGAATAGAACACTTAGAAAGGTTTGCCAAACAAGCTGATTTGCACCTTGCAAAACACGACGAGCAAAATTGGCTGCGCCGAACTCCGCTTCGCTCCTATTCCCCGTAGGGGAATAATATCAATAGAAAAGACCGTTGCCCGATTTCGCCGTTAGCCTATCCCGTAGGGATTTAACAGCGTCGTCATTTTTTTTATTATTCCCCTACGGGGAATAGGGAAAAGGGAGACACACGTTTTTCTATTGATATTGTTCCCCTACGGGGACTTGAAGCCGCTTGCCGTATATTTTTACTGCGCAAAGTTATATCCAAAAAAATCCGTGAAAATCCGTGTAATCCGTGGACAAAAAAATTAGTGAAAATCCGTGTAATTCGTGGACAAAAAAATAATTGGCTAAAGTTGTGAGGGTTGCATACGCAGCCCCTAAATCAGCTATCAAAACGTTCCGAAAAGTCAGAATATTTTGATTTTTCGGAACGTCTTGGTAATATGAGAGATTTTAGTTGGCACACAAATACTCTTTTTGTGCGTGTAACCGGAACTTTAAAAAACTCAAAAAACGTCAACACTCCACTTTGTTTCGCAACACTTTCATGTAGGTGTTTTTGGGAGGGTAAGCAGCTTACTCAGCAGC
>JAITAP010000230.1 GCA_031284065.1 Prevotellaceae bacterium | reverse complement strand
GTATTAAAATTATTGGCAAAGGGTAAAGCGCGGAAGGTTTCCGTGGAGATACCCGTAAGCACATTCAGCGTATCCTCGTTATGACCTGATGAAAAATCAGGCGGCTCGGATATATCGTCCGTATAATCCAACGCCACGTTAAATATTCGCCCGGTTATCATATGATTAGTGACGTAATACATACGTCCATCCCTGGAATCCCATAAAAAATGGATCTCCTCGTTTCCGTCGCGGAATGAAAACCCCGTATCCGGAGTGATGATAAAGTGCGGCTTGAGGGAGGCGTACGGACTGGTCATTCCGTCGCTTAGCACCTGATACTTTGGCGCGCCGACGTTGTACCCGCTATCCAAAAAGGTTTTAATCGGTAAGAAATTAGGTCGGCCCGAACCGTTTACATTGCTGTGTACCTGGTAGCCTATGGGAGCGTAAGGCGTGCCGTCCTGACGCGCCGCGTCGGACCGGATATCGACGCTGTCGCCGTTTTTGCGCGCGGTGAATTCTATCCTTTTATCCATGTCTATATAATAGCTGAGTTTGTATGAGCCGTGAGTAAACGACACTCCGCCGACGCACGACAACATCAAGCTGACCGCCGCGCAAATCGTCGGCACAAAAAAAACACGGCGGCAAGCCGCAAAATCGCTCCCCACGCGCTGAAGCGTACGGTTAATGAAGCGCCGTCCCCGCGGGACTTCCCTTTTTCTGTTCATTATTCATTATTCGTTATTCATTATTCATTATTCATTATTCAAACGCCACGCGCACCTTTTGAATACGCCGTCCGTCAAAAGCCAGCGCAGTAAACACCGCCTGCTTGTAGCGAATTTCTTCGTTTTGGGCGGGGAAATCGCCCTTTAGCTCGAGTAGCGCGCCGGCAAGCGTTTCCGAGTCGCCTTTTACGTCGTCAAAGTAGCCGTCGGGCAGGCTCATTAGCTTGCAGAAGTCGTTGAGGAGCGTTTTCCCCTCAAAAATGTAGGTACCGTCGCTCTGCTTCCTGTAGGGCAGCTCCTCCGTATCCGATTCATCCGAAATTTCACCCACAATTTCCTCAAGGATGTCCTCAAGGGTAGCAATACCCAGCGCGCCGCCATACTCATCTACCACTACGGCAAGGTGGTTTTTGTGCGCCTGAAATTCCTCCAGCAGGTCGTTAATTTTTTTATTCTCCGGCACAAAGTAGGCAGGCCTCACCAGCGTTTGCCATGCAAAATCGGGTTCGCCCAAATGTTTGAGCAAGTCCTTAATGTAGAGCACGCCCTTTACGTCGTCGAGGTTTTCCTCGTACACGGGCAGCCGCGAGTACTCCCACTTCACGATTAGCGTGCACAGCTCGGCAAAGGTCGCGCCTATCTCAACGGCTACCACATCAATGCGAGGCGTCATAACTTCGCGCACGTCGGTGCTGCCGAGCTTGACGATACCCTTTAGAATTTTCCTGTCATCGGCGTTATTGGTGCGCATAACGTCAATCACGCCCGACAAGTCGTCCATTGATATTTCGCCAACATGGCCGGACTTGATTCGCCGGTTGACGCTTCGCGTAGCCTTTGCCATCAAAAAGCTGAGCGGTAGCGTAACGGTTGTAAGCGCATACAGCGGTAGCGCCATGAAAATGGCAAGCGAAAGCAGGCCCTTGCGGGAATAAATTTTGGGCAGCACCTCTCCGCACAGCAGCAGGGCAAAGGAAATGGCGACCACCTCGAGCGTAAGCCCGAACAGCTCCGACGCAAACGCCAGCGTGTGCTGTATGAGAAACGCCGAAAATGCGATAGCGGCTACATTTACCACGTTGCCAACGACCAAAACACAGCCCAGCAGGTGCTCGGGGCGCTCAAGCAGCCTCACCGCCGCTTTGGACGCTCTGCCGGAGCGCCCCCGAAGCGCGCTGACGTCGCCGTGCGAAAGCGAAAAATAGGCTACCTCTGCACCCGAAATGAGGGCAGAGAAAACCAGCAGCGCCGCCAGCAGCACAGAGCAGGCAGCTACAAAAGGGAGAGAAAAATCCGGTCGGACTGTAATTGCGCCAAGCAGTAGAGAGACACCGTCTTCCAAAGTATAAAAAATTAGTGAAACATGCAAAAGCCGGACGCGGCAAGAAACCCTAACAGCAGCAGCACATCAACACTTTGCCGCACCGATACGCGCAAAGGTACAAAAAATTAGTTAATGCGCACCAAAAGCAGAAAATATTTAACTTGCCGCATTTTTTGCTACCTTTACGGCGCAAAACTTACCGGCGGGCAGGCGGCACGGGCTGCGTTATGAAACACATAACCGCGCGAGGTTGCCTCACGCGGTTACCATGCAGTAGCGATAACGAGTAGTCCTGAATTTCCATCTGTATAAATTCCAAAACCTACGGTCTTTTTATGGTGAAATCAGGATTTACTCGTTTTCGTCGTCGTGCTCATCTTCATCTTCATGCTCGCCGTACACATGCTCTGCAACTACAAAGGTGATGTAAACCGACGATTCGTTTCCGTGTACGTCGGTAGCCGAAATGCCGAGGTGGTAGTCGCCCCGCGCGTCCGCCGGAACGGAGTCGCTGTGAATGTGAACATGGTGATTTTTCAAATTCTTCGCATCCTCATACACCTTTTGAAAGCTCCATCCTGTACTTTCAACTTTCAGCGGGCTCGGGTGGCTGTGCCCTGCGCCGCTATGGATGTCTATCTTGTAAGTGTTAAGCCCCGACTCATCCTCAAGGTCAAATTCCATGTGCAAGCCATGCTCCTCTCCGGCCTGAACGCTGTCGCCGTTCAGAGGCTCTTCTACGGTAATCACGGGGCCTGTGGCGTCTTCGTCGTCACATGCGGTGGCAAAAAATGCCAGCCCTCCCAGCAGCAGGGCTGCGCTGTAAAAAAATGCTTTTGTTGTTGTTAGCGTTTTCATTGTTTTTTGATTTTAAAAATTAAAGTTTAGTGATTTATTGGAATTTGTACAGATAGCAAGAAGTTCCGCCCGGCTTCGGGCAGGTTGAGCCGACGGTAAAAGCTGAGGTGCTTGTAGTATTTTGTGTTCAGCAGGTTTTGCACCTGCAATATAATCCGGGCATACGGTACTCCCAAGTCGATAGAGGCGTCGAGCAGGCGGTACCCGGGCGTTTGGAACTCGTTACGCGCCACGCTGCGCTGGTCGGCGGCGTAGCGGCAGGCCACCGCCACGCGGTTGTTGGCAAAGCATAGCAACTTTTCCCACCGCATGTTCACCTCTGCGGTGGCGCTTAGCGGCGGCGTAAAGGCAACAGGGAAGCCGCTCTCGCGGTCAACGGCGCGTACGTACTCCGCCGCTACGGTTGCCGTGAAGATTTGCGCAAAGTCTGCCGCTACGTACATTTCTCCGCCAAAGCGGACTGCCCGCGACTGCATGTAGCGGTAAATCTGCCCCGACTCGGGCAGCGTTGAGTACTCGCCGGTGGGGTTCAGGAAAATGAAGCCGGGAAAGTAGCTGCCAAACACGCTCGCCGACGCCGTGAAGCGGCTCACAAAGCTTTCGCTCCACCGCTTTTTGAAATCGGCGTGCAGGTCTGTCTGGTACGAGGTTTCGGCGTGGAGGGCGCTATCGCCCAGCTCGTAGCGCATCAGGTGGTGCGAAATGCCGTTGGAGGCGTACTCGTTCACGTTCGGCAGGCGGAAGCTCTTCCCAACGTTTGCCTTTACGCTCCACGCCGGGTGCGGCTCGTAAGCTACCCCCGCCATGAAGCTCGCATTGCCGCCCAGCTTTCTCAGCTCCGGCACGGAAAAATAGCCCCCAATGCCCTCGTAGCGGTGCACGTGCGTGCTTCCGCCGTCGTAGCGCACCCCGACGGTGGCCGCCAGCGCATCGGAAAAGCGGAGGCGGTGGAGGGCAAACGCCCCAAGCGTGAGCTGCTCAAATTCGGGCAGCATAAACATGTACCCGCCCACGCGGTTGTGCTGGTACTCGGCGTTCACGCCCGCGCGAAATGCGCTGCCCGCTACGCTTCTATTCTCCCATGCGGCGTTCAACCCGACGGTTTGCAGCCTCATCTCCAGCTCGAGGTTTCCCTGCGGCAGCGCCCCAAAGCCGTGCGTGTGCGGCGCAGAGTACTCCTGACGGAGGTTATACTGGTAGCCCAGGTCGAGGCTTAGGCTGTTCCGGCCGTCGAGGTGGAGGCTCTGGTTGAGGACGGCCTTCAGGTGGCTCACGTCGTGGTAGGGCAGGCTTACTTCTCTGTACCTGCCGTTGTCGTCCATGTTAATGAGGAATGGCAGCCCGCTTGCGCCGGCAAAAAATCCGGTTTTGGCCTGCACGCTGCTCGCGAGCAACGAGGCCTCGTAGCTGCCGGTACGCAGACCGGCCTGCACCAGCGCATCGGCTTCGCGCCCCGCCGTGTTCTTGAGCGTCCGGTTGTGAACAGGATATTTGTAGCCGAGATAGGTAAAGGAGTCTGCGGGAATACGGTAGCTCTCAAAATTCCGGTAGCTTGCCCGCGCCTCTATGAATTTGTTGCTTTTTTGGTAGTGAATATCGCCCGCCCCGCCAAACAGCCGGTTGTTGCTGTCGCCGTTGAGCAACACCGAGCCGGTAAGCCCGTCGCGCTCGCGCCACGCGTGCGAGCTGATGGCGATAACGCCCGCGATAGCTTCCGAGCCATACTGCAACGACGCAGGCCCCTTTATAATTTCTACCTGCTCAACGCCATACTGGTCTATCTCCAAGCCATGCTCAGCCCCCCACTGCTGCCCCTGCTGCCTAATGCCATTTTCGGTCACCACGACCCGGTTAAACCCCAGCCCGCGAATAACGGGCTTGGAAAACCCCTGCCCCACCTGAAACGCGCTAACGCCCGGCAGCTTCTCCAGCGCGTTCATCAGGCTGCTGCTCCGGTTCTCCAGCACGTAGTCCTTTTTGGCGTGGAGGAGCTCCAGCGTTTGCAGCTTTTTTCGCGCCCCCGCCGCGCTGCCCACCACCGCCACCGCGTCGAGGTTGTGAACTTGCAGCACGCTGTCCGCCTCCTGCGCAAAGCCTGCCGCAGCGGAAACGCCCACGCACAGGGTAAAAAACAAAAGTCGCTTCTCAATCCTCATGCTACACCGCGCGACAGTTAGGACAGTACCCGGAAATGAACCACGAAGCCTCCGACACGCTGTAGCCTTGCGGCAGCTGCGGAAGTTGCGCTACCTCCTCGAGGCACGAAACCGTTTTGCAGCCCATGCAGTAAAAGTGCGCGTGGTTGTCGGCGTGCTGCCCGGCGGAGCAGTCGCGGCACAGGGCGTAGTAGGTTCTGCCGTTTTCGGCCGATATTTTGTGCAATACGCCCTCGTCAAAAAAGCCTTGCAGGATGCGGTACACGGTTACGCGGTCTATCTTTCCCGCCAGCCGCTGCACAATATCGGCGTGGCAAAGCGCCCCCGCCTCGCAACAGAATACGTCCATCACCATTTCTTTGGTTTTTGTGTTTCGCCATTGCTTCTTCATAAGCCTAAAATATTTGATTAACGCCACAAAGTTATAATAATAATTCGGTATTGCAATAGCGTTGCAATAAAAAAATCCAATAAATAATTGCAA
>JAITAP010000169.1 GCA_031284065.1 Prevotellaceae bacterium | reverse complement strand
TCTTTTGACGTGCTTGCGTCGTTCCGGCAGCTCGACAGCCAGAGGCATCCTGCGGTGGCCGTGAGGCAGAGGGTGAGTAGCTTAGTTGTTTTCATTTTTGTCCTCGAATTGGTTTTTTTTGTACATGAATTAATTTTGTCCACGAATTATACTGTCTTTTGTCCACGAATTACACGGATTAACACGGATTTTTGTCCAAAGAATTACACGGATTTTTTTTGTTTACGAATTAAAAATCCGTGTTAATCCGTGTAATTCGTGGACTAACTTTTAAAACTTTATCCAGTCTATCTCCACGCTACCTTTGCCTTCGAGCGAAACGAACAGGTCGTGCACTCCTGCGGGCGCACTCTTGAGCGCTGCGCTAACCTCCGTCCACTGCGAGCTTTCCGGAACGCTGATTTCGGCAATGACTTTTCCCTCCGGTCCGCCCAACCTCACCAGCAGCTTGGCTTCCGCAGCCGAAAATATGCGAACCTTTACGGTTTTCGATTCTTTGCCTCCAAAATTCACACGGTTGTACTGCACGTATGCGCTGTTTTCGCTCAGTATGGTTTTCCAGCCTTCAAAAGTATTGGCAGGGTTAATAAAGTCAATGCTTGCGCCCTTGCTGCTCAAGCGGCTGTAGCGGTCGAGCTGTATTTCTCTCCACGCGTCGGTTATGCCAACGCCGCGCAGGGTGGGAATAACTTTTTGGATTGTGCCGTCGGGGTTGAACGTGAGCGAATCCACGCGGATAGAGCGGTTTTTGTCAAAGTGCGGCGAAAGGTCATTGTGGTGATAAAACAGATACCATTGCCCTTTGTACTCAACAATGGAGTGATGGTTTGTCCAGCAGCCGGTGGGCGATTCGTCCATTATTGGCTCTTCCGCCATTGTAAAAGGTCCAAGCGGGCTGTCGCCCATGGCGTAGGCAAGCAATTCCGTAGCGCTGTTTTTCACCCACGGGAAAGTAAAATAGTATTTGCCATTGCGCTCGAATACAAAGGGGCCTTCTTTCAACCCCTTGTCGCCAGCGGGCAGCTCGCCGACGACCACCGGCGTGCCGTCCAGCTCCAGCATGTTCTCCTTTAGCTTTGCCCCCATCAGGTTGCCAAAGCCCGCCCAGTAGATGTATGCTTGCCCGTTTCTGTCTATCAGCGTGCAGGGGTCAATACCGTAAATGCCCTTTATCGGCTCGGCTTGCGGCATGAACGCGCCGTAGGGCTTGTCGGACACGGCAACGCCAACCATCATCCCGCGTCCAATCAGCGTATCCCTGACCATTGCGGGAAAGTAGAAGTAGTACTTGCCGTTGCGGTACGCGCAGTCGGGCGCCCACATGGTGTACGAGCCCGAAGCAACCCAGGGAACGCGGTCTTGGCTGACAATCACGTCGTGGTCTGTCCAGTCGGTCAGGTTTTCGGACGAAAATACGTGGTAGTCCGCCATGCAGAACCATTCTTTGAGCCGCTCAATGGGGCTGGGAATGTCGTGCGACGGGTAAACGTACACCTTGCCTTCAAAGACCCTTGCCGTGGGGTCGGCGGTGAACTGGTCGAGGATAAACGGATTTTGCGCCGACGCCGCACCCGTTGCAGCCACCACCGACAATAGCAGTAAAAAAGATTTTTTCATGGTAATACTTCATTTAATGTTTTTTTTGTCCACGAATTATACGGTCTTTTGTCCACGGATTACACGGATTAACACGGATTTTGTCCGCGAATTATACGAATTATTTTTTTGTCCACGAGTTTGCACGAATTAAAAATCCGTGTTAATCCGTGTAATCCGTGGACAGATTCGTGGATTACTCTATGCCGCCAACAGCATCAAGCTTTTCCTGAAACGGCGAAGCCGGAAGCCCCGACCGGTTTCGCAGGTTTGCGCCGTCGGGGTTATTCGCCCAGGCGTAGCGGACGGCAACGGGGTTGGCAACCTCGTCGTGCCACACCGCCACCCTGCTCCCCTCAATAGTCGCCTTTGCCAAGCGGAAAACGCCGTCGGCGCCGGCTACCGCAAAGCCTTTCAGCTCGTCCGTCGGCGCAAGGTCGTTGGTGTTGTCCTCGAACGAAATGATGATTTTGCGCCCCTGCCGCTCGCAGGATTTGTACACGGGGCCTTCGCTCACGATATTTTTGCCGTAAACCGTTTTCAGGGCTTGCAGCGCGAGGCGTTTGCCCACGTCTTTTTTGTTGAGCGGGTGAATATCGTTCCATTCGCCCAAGTCGATGGTTACAGCCAGCGCCGTGTGCGGGACGGTTTGGGCGAGCCTGCGCTGTACGTCGCGCAGCGCCGCCCAGCCGCTGTGCTGTTGCAGCAAGGCAGGCTCCATGAAGTTGTGCAGCTGAATGATGAAAAATGGCAGGTCTTTGCCCCAAACGCTGCGCCAGTCGCCTATCAGGGCAGACATCAGGTCGTAGTATTCATCTGCCCTGCCGGTATTCGATTCGCCCTGGTACCAGAGCGCACCCTTGACGGCGTGGCTTTTCAGCGGCGCAATCATGGCGTTGTACAAGCCGGCGGGCTTGTACTGGAAGGTAATGCCGCCGCCGGGCGCCGGAGGCATCAGCGCACCGGTGTTGTACTTCCACTCGCCCGTGAGGTTCACCTCCCTGTCGGCAAAAGCAATTTTGTAGGGCTTGTCGGGGACAAATTCGGGAAAACCGCCGCTGCTTATCAGGCGCACGGCGATAAGGTTTTTGCCCGCCTTGAGCGCTCCGGCGGGAATTGGGTATATGCGCGGCGGGTACTGGTAGCCGGTTGTCCCGATAGATTTTCCGTTGACAAAAACCTCGTCGGCGTTCACAATGCACCCCATGTACAGCGTGGCGGGCTGAGCCTCGTACCCTGCGGGGATTTCGACCTCGCGGCGAAACCAGTAAGCGCCGTTGGCGGGGCGGAACCCGTTTTTGCCCCAGCTGTTGCTGAGCAGGTCGGTGGTTTTCCATGCCCGGTCGTCGTAGCCGGGCTCGGCCCACTGCCCGCGCAGCCCGCTGTCCTGCCCGTTCAGCACCTCGTGCCAGCGGCGGCCGGGCAGCGCGCCAAGCCTTTGCATGTCGGCAACAAACTCGTCCGACTGGCAGAGGCGCATGTCGTTCAGCATGGCGGGGAAAGGCTGCAAGGCTTCCGCGCTTACCCACGCTTCGGCGGGAGAGCCGCCCACGCTGGAGTTGATAATGCCGACGGGAACGCCCGTCTTTTCGTACATTTCCCTGGCAAAGAAGTAGGCGACCGCCGAAAAATCCGGCGCGGTTTCCGGCGTAACCTCCACCCACGAGCACGGCGCAACGTCCGGTTGCGGGGCGTGGAAGTTGTACGTCAGGGGGATTTTGACGTAGCGGATGTTGGGGTTGGCGTAAGCCCGGACTTCGTCGCCAAACAGGGTCATAACCCGCGAAATGGGCGTCTCCATGTTCGACTGACCGGAGCAGAGCCACACGTCGCCAAACAAAATGTTGTCGAGGGTAATTGTGTTGCTTGCGCGGATGGTTATGGAGTGGGGGCCTCCGGCTTTTTGGGGCGGCAGCTGAATGTGCCAGTTACCCCCGCTGTCCGCTACGGTCTTGTAGGCGTTTTTCCGGAGCGTCAGGCTAACCGGCTCGCCGGGCGCAGCCCACCCCCACAGCACGGCGGGCGCATCGCGTTGCAGTATCAGGTTGTTGCTCACAAGGTGCGGCAAGCGCACTTGGGCGAAAGCGCAAAGCGACCAAAAAATAAGCGCAAAAAATGTTGTGAAATGCTTCATGATTGTTAGAGTTTAGAAACTTACGCTGCGCAAAAAGCGACGGCTGCCGAAAATGGTACAAAACATTCGCTTTTTCGTATAAATAAAATCCCATTTGTAGGCAATGCAAAGGTTAGAAAATTATTCGACAAAATGTAGTAATGCACTTTTTATACGCTAAGTAAAAAGGTTTTCAAGCTGTCTTACAGCGTGTTAATGCACATTCCTGAATGTTAAAACCCAATCAAAATTGGGGAGGGAGGGGGGATTTCAGCAAGGAATGTCGCGCACAAAGCTTCACTTCTGCTCTTGCAGGCTTGATTTTTATTTGCGCACGCTTGGAAAACAGAGGTTTTTCATGTAATTTTGCCTTCGGGATAAATGCGGCCGCAGGGCGTTGCCCATGCTAATGATTTTGCCCTTTCAAGGCTTGAGGGCGGCGCGGGGCGCGGCGTCCGCAGGCTGTTTGCGGTTTTTCATTCCGCTCCCTAACGGGATGGCGCAAACGTCGCCAACGCCCCGCCGTCCCGTTAGAGACGGAGTAGAAAACGGGGGCTGCGCTGCCCCTGCGGTTTTATAGCGCCGCAAATTGATTATTACACAAATAAAAATACGGCCGAATTTTAGCCGGTCAGTATTGGGTTGAAATTACAGCTTTTTACGTTATGTCATTTCGCTTCAGGCATAAAATGCTTCTATGCTTATCCGCTGCGGCGCTCACAGCCGCCTGCACCAAAGAGTACGATTGCCCCGTGCCCGGCGTTGAGCGCTTTAAGTTCAGCGTGTACATGCCATCTTATGAGATAATGACGGCTAAGGTCGTCCCCAATTGCGGATATGGCAAGCACGGCGTGATAGTGTTCCGCTACAACAACGCTCAGGACGAGGTATTTGCTTTTGACGCCACTTGCCCCAACAGCGAGGAGTGCCTTGCCTCGGGCGTAGTGGCGCTTGCTGAGCCGAATGTGTATGCTGACTGCAACAAGTGCAAGTCGCGGTACAGCCTGATAGACGGCAAGCATACCGAAAAAAGAATTAAACTTCGCGCCTACTACGTGCTGCCCATGCCAAATGCTACCGACCGGTACTACGTGTCAAACTACTACTGATACCCGCCATCATGCACGGCGTAAAATAAATGTAGCATCCC
>JAITAP010000152.1 GCA_031284065.1 Prevotellaceae bacterium | reverse complement strand
GTCTTTCGTCAGCTTGTTTACCTCAGCGCGTGCTTCGGCTACCACGCTTTCCCGCTCAACGTTCGACAGCGTTTTGTCGATGAGTCCGGCAATGGCTTCCATGTCTTTTTCCTTGAGGCCGCGAGTGGTTACGGCGGGCGTTCCCACGCGAAAACCGGAGGTTTGGAACGGCGAGCGCGTGTCAAACGGCACCATGTTTTTGTTGACTGTAATATCTGCCTGCCCCAGCGCGTTTTCGGCCTGTTTCCCCGTGAGGTTGGGAAACTTTGGGCGCAGGTCAATCAGCATAAGGTGGTTGTCGGTGCCGCCCGAGAAGATTTTGTAGCCCAAGCTTACGAATGTTTTTGCCATTGCCGCAGCGTTGCTCTTTACCTGCTGCTGGTAGGTTTTAAACTCGGGCTGCAACGCCTCGTAGAACGAAACGGCCTTGGCGGCAATCACGTGCTCCAGCGGGCCGCCCTGTATGCCCGGAAATACGGCAGAGTTGAGCAGCTGCGATATTTTTTTTGTTTCGCCCTTTGACGTTTTTGCGCCCCAGGTATTTTCAAAATCTTTGCCCGCCAGAATCACGCCGCCGCGAGGCCCCCGCAGCGTTTTGTGGGTGGTTGAGGTTACAATATGCGCGTGCTTGCAGGGGTTGTCGAGCAAGCCCGCCGCGATAAGCCCCGCCGGGTGCGCCATGTCCACCCAGAGTATAGCGCCGATTTTGTCGGCAATTTCGCGCATTTTCCTGTAATCCCACTCGCGCGAGTACGCCGATGCGCCGCCGATAATCAGCTTTGGCTTGTGCTCCAGCGCCCGTTGCTCCATCTGGTCGTAGTCCACCAAGCCCGTATCCTCCCTCACGCCGTACGAAACGGCGCTAAACCACAGCCCCGAAATGTTGACCGGCGAGCCGTGCGTGAGGTGTCCGCCGTGCGACAAGTCGAAGCCCATAAACGTATCGCCGGGTTTGAGTACGGTTAAGAGAACGGCCGTGTTGGCTTGCGCGCCGGAGTGCGGCTGCACGTTGGCGTACTCGGCGTTGAATATCCGGCAAAGCCTGTCGATGGCAAGCTGCTCGGATTGGTCCACCACTTGGCAGCCGCCGTAGTAGCGTGCGCTGGGGTAGCCCTCGGCGTACTTGTTGGTCAGCACCGACCCCATAGCCTCCAGCACCTGTTCGCTCACAAAGTTTTCCGAGGCAATCAGCTCAATGCCGTGCGTTTGCCGTGCGTATTCCTGCTTTATCAGGTCAAAAATTTTGTCGTCTCTTTTCATAGCGTAAATATTTTTTGAGCAACAAATATACGTCTTTTGTTAGAAATCACGAAATAAAACACTAATTTTGGAGCCTGATATTAGACGAAAAAAGGAGAATTTTTATGGAACTTACGCTCAAAGAGGGGCTACAGTACGTTGCCGAAAAGGTTGTTGCGTCCGAAGATACGGCTTCCAAGTACGGCTCCGGGCTGGTGGAGGTGTTTGCCACGCCCGCCATGGTTGGGCTCATGGAGAACGCCGCCATGAACGCCGTGCTGCCGCACCTGCCTCAGGGCTGCGGCACGGTAGGCACAGCCGTATGCGTTACGCACATCAAGGCTACGCCTGTTGGCATGAAGGTTTGGAGCGCTGCCACGCTGGTGAAAGTCGAGGGAAGGCGGCTGCACTTTGAGGTTACGGCGCGGGACGAGCAGGGCGAAATAGGGCGCGAAACGCATGAGCGCTGCGTGGTTGACCTTGCCAAATTTACGAAAAAAATGGAGCGCTGCGCATGAAACGATTTTTGGAGTGGTACCGGCAGAGCGTTCAGTTCATCACCTACGACATTTGGCATATAGATAAAACGCGCGTCAACGCTCGCGATTTTATGTTCATCAAGCTGCTCAAGGTTATTTTCATCTCCGTGCGAGGCTTTTTTGTCGATAAAATTTCGCTGCGCGCCTCGGCGCTTACGTTTTACACGCTCATTGCCGTTGTGCCGCTGCTGGCCATGTTTATTGGCATAGCCAAAGGGTTTGGGCTGAACGACTACTTCCTAAACCTGCTGAACGCCTACTTTTCCGGGCACAGCGAGCTGCTGACATTTTTGTTCGATTTTTCCGAGGCAATGCTCAGCCGCTCAAAGAGCGGGATTATCGCGGGTGTTAGCGTGCTGTTTTTGCTGTGGGCTATACTGAACCTGCTCAACAATATCGAAACGTCGTTCAACTACATTTGGCAGGTCAAGCGCGCCCGGCCTTGGGGCCGCAAGGTTGCCGACTACTTTTCGGTCATGCTCATTGCGCCAATACTGCTCATCGTGTCGAGCTCCATTACGGTGGTGATGCACGCCCGCGTTATTTCGTTCGCCACGGAAATCGGCATTTACCCCTACGTTGCGCCAATTGTCAAGCTGGGATTCAAATCGCTCAGCTACGTGCTGATATGGCTGGTGTTCACTTTTGTGTACGTTGCCATGCCCTACACTAAGGTCAGGGTCGTGCCTGCGCTCATAGCGGGCGTGATTGCGGGAACGCTGTTCCACTTTGTGCAAAACTTTTACATTTACTCGCAGGTGATGGTATCCAGGTACAGCGCCATATACGGCAGCTTTGCCGCCATTCCGCTGTTTTTGCTGTGGGCGCAGACCAGCTGGCTCATCCTGCTGTTTGGGGCGGAAGTGTCGTTTGCCGCGCAAAACGTGCACCACTACGAGTACGGCGTTACCATAAAAAATCTGAGCATACGCGAGCGCAAGCTGCTGTCGCTGCTCATTGTGCGCTGCATTGTAAAAAATTTTGCCGCCGGAGGCACGCCTATGGGGTCGTCGGAAATTGCGGCGACGCTGAGCATATCCGTCCGCATAACGCGCGACCTCCTCTTTAACCTCATCCGCTGCGGCGTTGTCTGCGAAACCGTTACCGGCGACCCTAAGGTAAACGCCTACCAGCCCGCTATGGATATACACGCCATCACTGTAGGCTGCGTGCTGGAGCGCATTGAGGCGCAGGGCGAGCGCTACGCCGACGGCGAAGATACCGCAGACAGGCAACGCCTCGCGCAGCTGCTTTCGCAGGTTTCGCTCTACGCAGGCGAGCGCGAAGGAAAATTAAAAATTATGGAGCTATGAAAATGAATACGTTTGACCCGCCATTTTTTAGAGAAGACGCCTACAAGGTATATTCCTACCACACCGACAGCAACCGTCGCCTTAACCTCATTGCCATGCTGCACTTTTTGCAGGAAACCGCAGGCAACCACGCCGCCGCCAACGGATTTGGCTACGACTCGCTTAGCGCAAGCAAGCTGTTTTGGGCGCTGTCGCGCCTCACGCTAAAGGTTGCCGACTACCCAGAGTGGAACGAAAATCTCCTGCTACGCACGTGGTCTAAGGCTCCCGGCGCGTTCACGGGTAACCGCGACTTTGAGCTGCTCAACGCGCAGGGGAGGGTGGTGGCTGTAGCCTCCACCGCGTGGCTCATGGTAGATATTGCCTCGCGGCGGCTGCAACGCATTGAGCGCTTCGGCTCAAATTTTCCGCACGTGCTCAACCGCCACGCCATACCCGAGCCGCCGGAAAAGCTGCCCACCGTGACAGCAAGCGTAGCTACAGCGGCAAGAGAAATCATGCCCGGCGACATGGACATGAACGGGCACGTAAACAACGCCTGCTACGTGCGCTGGGTATTGGACAGTCTTCCCCAGCTCCGGCAGGATGGTAAAGAAATAAAAACCTTAGAGGTAAACTTTCTGCACGAGTCGCACGCCGGCGAGCATTACGCCGTCGGGGTGCAGCAAGCCGCCGAAAACATCCTCCTGTGCAGCATTACGCGCTGCGAAGACGGGCGGGAGCTGGCGAGGGTGAGGGCGGAACTTGGAATGACGAATTAGGAATTGCGCGAATTAGTACGCCAAGCTAACCTGCGGGCATGAAAAATCTGCCCTTCAGTCAGGGGGTAATGGGGGAAGATTCCTCGCTGCGCTCGGAATGACGCGGGCGGCAGGGGCGGCGCGGGCGGCAGGGGTGGCGGGAAAGAGGGTTATCGCTTACTTGCCTTCCAACCGTGCAATGCGTTCTCGTAGCTTTGCCGCCTCTGCGTCTTTTTCCGCAATAGCCTTGCGGTCTGCCGCAAGTGCCGCATTCTTTTCTGCAATAGTCGCCTCTTTTTCAGCAATAGCCGCATTTTTTTCAGCAATAGCCGCATTTTTTTCAGCAATAGCCGCATTTTTTTCAGCAATAGCCTTGCGGTCTGCTGCAATAGTCGCCTCTTTTTCAGCAATAGCCGCCTCTTTTTTCGCAATAGTGCGGTCTTTTCTGGCAATAGCCCGGTCTTTTTTTGCAATAATCTGATTCTTTTCCTCAATAATCTGGTCTTTTTCCGCAATGCTGGTCTCCAAATACCCGTAGGTGGCATCCCATAGCGTGTTGACTCGGGACTCATCGTAGTAGGCCAGCTCCGCCCGCGTGAAAGCGCCTACCTCGCAGATGGAGATGGCCTGCCCTATCTCCTTCGCCTGCACCAG
>JAITAP010000120.1 GCA_031284065.1 Prevotellaceae bacterium | reverse complement strand
ATGTTGAATCTACAGTACCGTGAAAAAATTTTGAGTGAAGCAAGAAGTCGCAATTTTTCGCTATCTTTGCACGGTTAACACATAAAATCAAACTACAATGAAGCATATATTTGCAATTTTGGCGCTGGTAGCGCTACTGGGTCAAGCCCACGCCGCAGAACGCCGCGTAGCCACGCCCGACCAGCTGGCGGCTTTCTTTAAATCGACCACCTACGTGGTGGCAACAAACGACAACATCATTTTCGATGCGTTTTTGAACGACGCTGTCAAGCGTTTTTGGACGGTAACCCCACACAAGCTGGTGGGTAAAGCCGAGTTCGACGCTTTGCGCACGGATGAAAACAACTCGTTTTTGATGGTAACCAAAGTAGTAGAAAGCAAGGACAAGCTCAAGCGTCCCTACCTTTACCTGAGCCTGCTTATGGGCAGCAAAGAGGCCGAAAGCAACTTGGACTTAATGCCGGAGGTTGCCTCAATTCCGCTGGCTTGCGAACCTGCCGAAGGCGAAATCCCGACGATGATGCTAAACCCTATGGTTATTTTTGTGCAGAAACATGCCGAAAACAGCAAGAAAACATCGTTTAAGGACCGGCTGCTGGCAAGCTTTCAGCAACGCTTGCAGGCGTACAACTACAACATGTCGCAGCTCAAGGGAAAAACTGTTTACATCTGCACAAGCGACGTTGACGTTAAGGTAAACACTCGCGACATGGAGGCAAAGCACGGCGGCGTGCTCCGCTTCGTAGATAAGGACGAAATTGCCCGCGTGGTGAGCGAAAAAGAGGCAAATGCCGCGATTGCATTCACCGTTTACCCGCAGGGAAGCGAAAAAGGCGCATACGGCTACAAAATGGTTATGGGTACGGACGGCTCGCTGTACTACTACTACTACGAAACCAAACCCAAAAATTTTCTCTTCCAGATGAACGATTTTGACATGCTCATCAGCAACATAAACAGCTGACCCGCTACGCCTGCCCTTATTTTTTCAAAGTCCCCTTACTACCAATTCAGGCTACTAAGGGGGCTTTTGAGAATAAGGGATTTTCTTACTCCGTCAGGAATGTGCCCACACGCGCTCGGGTAACATTCCTACGGAATTTCGGTTTCGGGAGAGGAGCGATATTTTCTACCGAGCTCTCCCATTCCCAACGGGATGTGAGAGCCCCCAAAATACACTTGCGAAGGCTGCATTACTTTAACCGCAAAAACGCTGCAAAATCAATTTTTAATACTTAATTTTTAATACAAAAGGTGTCTGACGAAAAAATAATCTTTTCGATGAATGGCGTTGGGAAGCTGCTGCCCAACAACAATAAGCAAATCCTCAAGGATATTTACCTCTCGTTTTTTTACGGGGCAAAAATCGGCATTATCGGGCTAAACGGCTCCGGAAAGTCCACGCTGATGAAAATTATAGCCGGGCTGGAACAATCGTATCAGGGCGAGGTAGTGTGGGCGTCGGGCTACAGCGTGGGCTACCTTGAGCAGGAGCCGCAGCTGGACGAAAACGCTACCGTGCGCGAAGTAGTGCAGCAAGGCGTGCAGGAGGTTGTGGACTTGCTTAAGGAGTACGAGGCGGTGAACAACAAATTTGCCGAGCCGATGAGCGACGAGGAAATGAACAAGCTTATTGAGCGTCAGGGCGAGCTGACCGAAAAAATTGAGCACGCCAACGGCTGGGAAATAGACAGCAAGCTGGAGCGCGCTATGGACGCGCTGCGGTGCCCCGACCCCGACGCTCTCGTCAAAAAGCTGTCGGGGGGCGAACGCCGCCGCGTGGCGCTGTGCCGCCTCCTGCTGCGCGAACCCGACGTGCTGCTGCTCGACGAGCCTACCAACCACCTCGACGCTGAGAGCATCCTGTGGCTGGAGCAGCACCTGCAACAGTACAAGGGTACCGTGATTGCCGTAACGCACGACCGCTACTTTCTGGACAACGTGGCCGGGTGGATTCTGGAGCTTGACCGGGGAGAGGGCATCCCTTGGAAGGGCAACTACTCCTCGTGGCTGGAGCAAAAATCAAACCGGCTGGAGCAGGAAGAAAAGCAGGAAAGCAAACGCCGGAAAACGCTGGAGCGCGAGCTCGAGTGGGTGCGCATGAACCCCAAGGCGCGTCAGGCAAAGTCTAAGGCGAGGCTGGCGGCTTACGACAAAATGCTGAGCGAAGACAGCAAGCAAAAAGAGGACAAGCTCGAAATATACATCCCCAACGGGCCGCGCCTTGGCGACAAGGTGATTGTGGCGCAGGGCGTGAGCAAAGCGTTTGGCGACCGCGTGCTGTTTGAAAATCTGAGCTTCGCGCTCCCGCCTGCCGGAATTGTGGGCATTATTGGCCCCAACGGTGCGGGAAAAACTACGCTTTTCCGTATGATTATGGGGCTGGAAAAGATAGACAGGGGCGCTTTTGAGGTGGGCGAAACCGTAAAAGTAGCCTACGTTGACCAGCAGCACAAAAAAATTGACCCCGACAAGACCGTTTTCCAGACCATTGCCGAAAACAGCGAAATCATCACTCTTGGCGGGCGCAGCGTGAACGCCCGCGCCTACGTATCGCGCTTCAACTTTAGCGGCAGCGATCAGGAAAAAAAGTGCGGCGTGCTTAGCGGCGGAGAGCGAAATCGCCTGCACCTTGCGCTCACCCTAAAGGAGGAGGCAAACGTGCTCCTCCTCGACGAGCCAACCAACGATGTGGACGTAAATACCATCCGGGCGCTGGAGGAGGGGCTGGAAAACTTTGCCGGCTGCGCCGCCATTATTTCGCACGACCGCTGGTTTCTTGACCGCGTGGCAACGCACATTCTCGCCTTTGAGGATGACTCGCAGGTGGTGTTCTTTGAGGGCGGATTTAGCGACTACGAGGAGCACAAGAAAAAACGCATGGGCGACGTTACGCCGCACCGATTGAGGTATAAAAAATTAGTTGTCGGCTGAAAATTCCCACAACTCTATCTTCTCCGACCTCGACAATCCCCCCGGATTGCAGCCGGGTTCGCCTTCGGGAACAGGTATATGCAGTTTTTCGTAGTGCGCCGTCCAGCCTGCCGAAAACTCGCCGGTTGCGGGTACTTTAAAGGTCATGGGCTCCAGCGAAAAGAACGGCGTTCCGCAGTTAGCGTACAGGAAAGCGTCGTAAATAAGCTCCGAGCAGTAGTACATTCCGTTGCTGTACAGGTACGCGCTATCGTATGGCGTGCCCGTTTGCCGCACGGCAAAGGCCACAGCGTCCGGAATAAGCGGCTTGTACGCCTCTTTCACCCTGCCGGCCGCCGCCACAGCCCCCCGCCGCGTGAAGCTGTCTACAGGGGTGAGCTGCACGCCTCCTCCCGCAGCCTCTACTACCCACAGGCGCCCGCCGCTGTCGGCGGCAACCATCCCTACGTGCGAAAAGCTGCGCCCGTCAGCGCCTTTCGTAACCTCCTTGATGGCGCGGCTCAGGCTGCCGTTGCCGGACTGAAACAGCAAATCGCCGACTTGCAGCCCGCAATGTGACGCGTTGCTGCAACCGTAGTGCAGCAACACAAGAATGAATAAAATTTTTCGCATAAAATTTTCCTCCTATATTTTTACGGTAATACCCATTTTCACCCATCGCCCCGGCTGGGGAATGGTACTAAAGTCAAAGTAGGTAACGTTAAACAGGTTTGTTGCCTCTGCAAAAATGGTGTAGCGCTCATTTTCCCAGTATATTTTTAAGTCGCACAGCCAAAAAGGTTTGAAAGGCGCTGCGTCGGGGGCGTATGCGTTGGTATTTGCGTCAAAAGGTTTGTAGCTTCCGGCGCGTTGCTGGTATTGCAGCTGCCACGAGGCTGCCAAGCGGCTCCAAACGCCGTGTTGCAGCGTTGCCGTGAGGCGATGGCTTAGCTGCTCCACCACGTGGCTTTCCATTTCATTTTTGTTGCTTGGCGTAACGTACAGGTAGGTGTAACCGACGGCAGCCTTTTTGAGTAGCTGCTTTTGCGGCGCGTACTCGGCGCGAAGGTGTACGCCGGAGGTGGCAATATTGTTGACGTTTTGCGCATACCGGAGGTTATCGTCCGGGTTAAGCCTCCAGCTGATAATGTTGTAGCCGTAGCGGTAAAATCCCGCAGCGGAGGCTCTCCACGACAGGTACCGGTAGCGCAGGCAGAGCTCTCCGGCAACAGCCTCCTCCGGCTTCAGGTCGGGGTTGCCTCTGTCCGAGCCGACGTTGTAGTACAGGTCGGTGAACGTCGGCAAGCGGTAGTCGTTGCTGGCGGCGGCGCTGAGCTGCCACGCAGAGGTAAGGTCGTACGCCACATTCCCGCCGGCGTATGCGCGAAACCCAAAATCGTTGTTGCCCGCGCCCATTACGCCGAGCGTGGCGTGAAATTTCCGCACGCGGAAGGAGTGCTGCAAGGAAGCTGAAAAATGTTCGCGCTCCTTTTCTTTTGCGTAAAAGGCATTGTCGCCGCTTTCCCCCTTCACGGCAATAGTATCCTGCATTGGCTCGCCCAAGTTGCTGCTGTAAATATGCTCATAGCGGTAGCTGAGTCCGGCGGTAGTTGTGCCGAGCCTGCTAAAGCGGGTGAGCTGCACCAGCGTACCCGCAATGTCGGTGCGGTGGTAGTTGTGTCCGGCGTACCAGCTGGCGGGGTTGGCGTGGAACAGCTCGTACCGGTCTTGGTGCTGACGGTGGTAGAGCGTTGCCGCAACGCCCCAATTTTCTTTTTCAACGCCGTAGCGCAGGCTCGACAGAAAAGTGCGCGTGTGCTCAAACTGTGGGCCGTACTGCGGAGAGTAGAAGTTGTTTGCCCCAAAATCTTTGTTTTGGTAGCCGAATTGCCCGTTAACCACGCCGCTTTTTTCGGTAGCGTAGCGCAGCTGCGCGTACACGTTGTCCACGTCGAAATCGGTGTTGGCGGTGTAGCCGTCGCTTTTGTCCTTGCTTGCCGATACCGCCGCGCGAAGGCCTTTGGCGGCAACGTTTCCCGCAGCGTTGTAGCGCTGGTAGCTGTGCATACCCTGCATGAGCCCTACGGAAACGCCCGTTTGATTTGCCAGCCTCGTGATAATGTTGATGGCGCCGCTGTACGTAACCGCGCCCATAGTCCACGCGCCGGGGCCTTGCAACACCTCTATGCGCTGCACATCTTCGAGGTTTATGGGAATATTTAGGGAGTGATGACCGGTTTGGGGGTCGGTAATGTTTACGCCGTTGAGGAGGATTACCATTTGGTCGAAAGTGCCGCCGCGAAAGGAAATATCGGCCTGCACGTTGTTTCCGCCGCGCGTTCTGACGTCAATGCCGTCAACGTAGCGCAGCAGGTCTTGGATATTCTGCACCGCCGCCCGCTCAATGTCAACGCGGCTAACGACGGCAACCACGCGGGCAGGCTCGGCGATGGAAAGCGTTTTGTCGCCCGTTACCACTACTTCGTCTATCGGCACGGCGGGCGTTTCGTGCTCGCGCTCGGCAGCCCGCGCTGCGCTTGCCTGCGCCGATACCTGTTCGCCGCTAAGCGTTACCAGCGACAAGCTCGTGGACAGCACGCCGATTTTTATTTGCTTGCCGAGGCTGTTGAATACCGCATAGCTTTTGCGCGTCCACCGGCGAAAGTGTACAAGATGTTTGGTTGTTGTGTTTCTCATTTTTTTTTGGAGTGATTAATTGGATTTGTTGTGTTGGTTGGTTCTTAGTATTTTATTCCGTTCCGTTGTCAAAGTCCGTGCCGTTGTATCCGCTAAACAGAATGTCAAACCGGCCGTTTTCGAGCTTCACGCCGGTATTGTCGGGCATTGTTCCGGCTATCTCAAATGTTCCGGAGAGGCTTACGCCGCGCTGCCTGTTGTCGTAATCGGTGTATATAATTCGGCTGCGGTTAAAGTTGAGCGAAGCCGACGTAAGGTTATAGCTCGTATTGCCGCTCGTAACAGAGGCGGAGAGATTGTTCTTCTGCATGGCGTATTGCTTGCCGCCAAGCTTCTGCAAATCCGGAAGCGAATCAATTTGCTCTGCCTGAAAGACGAACAAAATTTCAATTGGTTCTCTGGAGAAACTTTTTGTGCCGTTTAAGGAGAATTGAAATTCTCCGTCTTGTTTTGTAATGTACACGCTGGGTGGGAGTGAGAAGTTAATCGTCCAGAGGTCGTTGAATCCGCTGCTTTTGTCGGTAGTCGTAAAATACGCTCCCGCCGTGTTGTATCCAGACTCCGTATAATCGGGCAGCTTGCCGAACTCGTCAGCAATAGAAACTTCAAAAACTTCAAGAATAGTGCAACTCTGCAAGGCGAACATGGCCGGCAGCGTTAGCCATGCGATAGAAAGCATAGCGGAGAATACTTTTTTCATTCGCATAATTTTTTTACTGGTAAAAAAAGAACAGCGGAACATGTAGCGACACACGGGCAGTAAGCCCCAGACCTACATTGAGGTAGGTTACGTCATCGTTGGAAAGCACAAAGGGAACGCCAAGTTCCATTCTGAAGTTGGGGCTGTCGTAGCTGCCCCATCGCAAGCCAAACACCGCAGTGGCGTTGATAAAAACGCCTCCCTTGCCTGTAAAGTAGCTCGACAGCTGATTTCGGATTTCCTTCGTCTCGTTTTCATCTACAATCAGGCTCACAGCATTACCCACGTTAATGTTAGCCATTGCGCTGCCTTTTAAGTAAAACCCAAGCGTCGGGTTGTTAGCCAGCGCACAGCTTAGCTCAACGGGGATGCTGACGTACGTTGAGGCAGTCCTTACATTGCTTACGGAGGTGTAGTGCGCCGCCTCGTCATCCTCATAATCGACAAAGTACACAGCGCCCTCGTAGCCGGGCCAGTCGAGCAGATAGGTGTTGAGCCGCGAAAAGTAAAGCCCTGTGGCAACAGCAATTCGCATGTTGAAAAAATTCTTTTCGCCCAGCACACCGGCGTAGAGATGGTTAACATTAGGCGAAAAGGTTTGCTTGCCGGGAAAATAATCCTTGCTGCGAAAATCATCCGGGCGTACCGGTGTTGCCACATACCAGCTGCAACCTGCGGCAAACCCCAGCTGTATGCTCTTGTCCGGTGCGTGCATACGATAAAAATAGTTTATATGGTCGGCGTCATAGCCCTGCAAATCGGCGTCGTTGCCGTATGCCGTATGAATGATGCAGCACCCCAGCGCCGTCAACGAGGTCTTATAAAGTTTCTTCATTTGGTCAACATTTTATAGCGCGCTGAAGCTATAAAGTTAATAAAAATGGGATAAATTTTTTTTTGCGGCATTACGCAAAAAAATGTAGTAAACCACCAAGAATAACTTTGGTTTACAGAAGAATAGCAAGGAGTCCGGGCTAACTATCCAAAATAGCGCGCACCTGCTCCTCCGATAACCCTGCGTGTTTGGCAATCTGCTTACTACTCAGATGAAACTCGTTATAGTAGATTTTGACATTTCTGATTCGCTCTT
>JAITAP010000074.1 GCA_031284065.1 Prevotellaceae bacterium | reverse complement strand
AAGTCCCGCAGGGACGACACTTGATTAACCGTAGGCTTTAGCCTACGGTAACGATAGCGCTCTCCTCTTAAGTCCCGCAGGGACGACACTTGCTGTCGCCTCCAAAGTGTCGTCCCTGCGGGACTTGCTGTCGTAGGTTTTATATAGTAATGTGCTCTCGTTGCAACAAAGTCCGGGCAAAGCATAAAATCTGCGTAGCGATTTGCTACAGAATTGCCGCCGGAATTTGGTTGGAAGCTGGGTTAAATCTTTTTTGAGGCGATACTTACAGCATTACAAGATTCCCAAAGTTTTAGTCCGAAGGGCTTCAATGTGCCCCCGCGCAGGCACGATTGGCCGCAGGCCTGCGGGTATGAAAAAAGATTTAGCCGGGCGCTGTAGAATACCGATTAATGGGGATTTTTATGTACATTTGCCGACAAAAGCAGCCGCAAATTTAGTTCATACCTGTAGAAACCTATAAAATTCAGCCATGCCGTGTAGCTGTGCGCATAATGCCTCCGAACACCACCTAACGACCACCGCCAAAACGGACGCTATTATAGCCGCTTCGGGTCGGGGGAAAGAAACCATCATCCCGTTGCTGCAAGCGCTACAGGCGGAGTTCGGCTACCTCCCCCGCGAGGCTATTGAGCGCATTTACGAGGTAACCGACATAGACCGTGCGCAGCTTATCAGCGTTTCCACATTTTACTCGCAGTTCCGCCACATTCCTCTGGGCAAGCACCTGATAAAAGTATGCACGGGCACGGCTTGCCACGTCAAGGGTGCGAGCAACGTGTACGACGCTTTTGTTCGGCAGCTGAACATTAAGGAGGGCGCCACAACAACGGACGACAAGCTGTTTTCGGTAGAAAAAATCGCCTGCCTCGGCTGCTGCACCCTTGCGCCGGTGGTACAGATAGACGAAAAGATATACGGGCACGTCCTGCCCGGCAGGGTGGACGAGGTGATTACCGATTTTTTGGAGTTGCGGGCAAGCAGCGCGAAGGAAGATTTGCGCCAAGCCCACAGGCAGGCGGTGGGCGAGGTGCGCTTGGGCATGGGCTCGTGCTGCATGGCGAGCGGCTCGGCAGACATCTACCGCGAGCTCAGGGCGGCGGCGGCGCAGCTGGGGATAGACGTTGGCATTAAGCCGGTGGGGTGCGTTGGCGTGTGCAACAAGGTGCCGCTGATTGACGTTGTGCAGCCCGACGGGTCGATAGTGCGCTACCCCAACGTAAAGGCTGCCGAAGTAAAAGAAATTCTGCACCACCACTTCAAACCTGCCGGATACATCAGGCGGATAAAGAACAAGTTTTTGGGGAGCATAGACACTCTTCACACCGACGCAACGTGGGATAACGTAATATGGAAATCCGAGCACGAGCGTACGGAAATCATCAACAACTTTCTCCACAACCAGAAGCACATATCCACCGAAGGCTACGGCCTCCTGACGCCGCTCAACCTCGACGAGTACTGCGAGCATGGCGGCTTTGAGGGGTTAAAAAAGGCTCTCTCCTCCGGCAACCCCCGCGGCGTGGTGGAGACCGTCATGCAGAGCGGCCTGCGCGGACGTGGCGGCGGCGGCTTTTTTACGGGGAAAAAGTGGGAAATTGTGGCTTCGGTGCAAAGCCCGCACAAGTACGTGGTGTGCAACGGCGACGAGGGCGATCCGGGCGCTTTCATGGACCGCATGATGCTGGAGTCATACCCTTTTCGCATTATAGAAGGGATGCTCATTGCAGCGTACGCGGTGGGCGCAGACAAGGGAATTTTTTACATCCGCGCCGAGTATCCGCTGGCGGTTACGCGCATCAAGACGGCCATTGCGCTGTGCGGAGAGCGCGGCTTTGTGGGGCAAAATATTGCCGGCAGCCGCTTTTCGTTTGAGGTCAGGGTTTTTGAAGGAGCAGGCGCGTTTGTTTGCGGCGAAGAAACGGCGCTGATAGCCTCCATTGAGGGTGAGCGCGGTTTTCCGCGACAGCGCCCGCCCTACCCCGCCGTACAGGGGCTGCACGCCTTGCCTACGCTGGTAAACAACGTGGAGACGCTTAGCCAAATTCCCTACATCGTGAAGCACGGCGCAGCGCAGTACAGCAGCATAGGCTCGGAGAAAAGCAAAGGGACAAAGGTGTTTGCCTTAGCCGGAAAAATTAACCACGGCGGGCTTATTGAGGTGCCTATGGGCATTACGCTCAACCAAATTATCGAATCCATAGGCGGCGGCGTGGAGGGCGGGCAGGCGCGGCTCAAGGCGGTGCAGATTGGCGGGCCTTCGGGCGGCTGTATGCCGGCGGAGCTGTGCGATATGCCGGTGGACTTTGACGCGCTCGCCAAGGTAGGCGCCATGATGGGCTCCGGAGGCTTGGTGGCGCTGAGCGAAGCCGACTGCATGGTGGACGTGGCGCGGTACTTTCTCAGCTTCACCTGCGACCAGTCCTGCGGCAAGTGCACGTTTTGCCGCGTTGGTACGCGCCGTATGCTCGACCTGCTCGACAAAATATGCAGCGGCAAAGCCGAAATGTCCGACGTTGACACGCTGGAGGAGCTGGCGCTAAGCGTCAAAAAATCGTCGCTGTGCGGGCTGGGAAGAACCGCCCCAAACCCGGTGCTGACCACGCTAAAGTACTTCCGGAGCGAGTACGAAGAGCACGTGCGGGGCGTTTGCAAAGCGGGCGTTTGCAAGCCGCTGGTGAAGTACGAGGTAACCGCCGCCTGCATAGGCTGCACCAAGTGCGCCAAAGCCTGCCCGGTTGACGCTATTCCCTACACGCCATACAAAGTACATGCCATAGACGCTGAAAAATGCGTGCTGTGCGGGCTCTGCGTAGAGCAGTGCAGCGTTGGCGCCATAAGGAAAGCAGGAAGATTTGGCTAAATCGACGTTTTCTTGGTGAACTCCACTATTTCGTTAATGTAGCCAAAGGCGAGCGACGTTACCGTATCGGCGCAGCCGTAGTAGATGGCAATGCGGCCGGTATCGGGGTCGTGCAGCGCGGCGCAGGGGAAGGTAACGTTGGGAACGTCGCCCACGCACTCGTAGTCGCGCTGCGGCGAGAGCAGGTAGGGGCCGCTGCGGGCAAGCACCTTCCATGGCTCGTTAGCGTCCAGAAGCGCCGAGCCGAAGCTGTACACAAAGCCGTTGCACGAGGCAAGCACGCCGTGAAAAATCAAAAGCCACCCCTCGCGAGTTTCAATGGGGACAGGCCCCGCGCCAATCTTGGTGCACTGCCACGCGCTTTGCTCAAACTTTGCCGGCGCCATCACGTGCCGGTGGCGACCCCAAAGCTCCATGTCGGGCGATTCGCTGTAAAAAATATCGCCAAAGGGAGTATGCCCGTTGTCGCTCGGGCGGGAGAGCATGGCAAACCTTCCGCCGATTTTTCGCGGAAACAGCACCCCGTTGCGGTTGAACGGCAAAAAAGCGTTCTCCAGCTGGTGAAAAACCTTAAAGTCGGTTGTCCACGCGCAGCCTATGGTAGGCCCGTGGTAGCCGTTGCACCACGTAACGTAGTAGCGGTCGTCTATCCACACCACGCGGGGGTCGTAGCCGTACGCCCATGTCCCAATTTCGGGGTCGGCGCCGGTGAGACGAATGTCTTCCTCTTCGATGCTCCAGCGGATACCGTCGCGGCTAAACCCCGCGTGGAGGCGCATACGGCGGTTGGTATCGTCGCAGCGGAATACGCCGGCAAAGCCGTCGCCAAAGGGCGCTACGGCGCTGTTGAAAATGCTGTTGGACGTCGGCAGCAGGTTGCGCGGAATAATAGGGTTGGCAGAGTAGCGCCATATAACGCCCTTTTCGTTGGTGGGTCTATCTTCCCAAGGTATGTTCATAGCAATTATTTAGAATTTTCAATTTTCAGCCTGCATACAAGCCACGTAATGAGGAAAGCCGGAATGGTAGCAATCAGCACAAAGACGAAAAAATGCTTATACCCCAGCCAGTCGCTCACAAAGCCGCTCAACATTCCGGGCAGCATCACGCCCAGGTTCATTATTCCGGAGGCAAAGGCGTAGTGCGCCATTTGGTATTTTCCGGGCGCTACCTGCTGCATCATGAACAGGGTTAGCCCCACAAACCCAAACCCGTAGCCAAAGTACTCCACAATGATGGCAGCCGCAATCAGCCACCCGCTCGTGGGCTGGTAGGTCGCCAGCAACAGGTACGCCACAAAGGGGAGGTTGAAGGTGCAGCAAAGCGGAAAGAGGGCTTTCTTCAGCCCCCTTGCCGCAACGTAGTAGCCCGACAGCGCCGAGCCGAGCACAAAGGCAATTGCGCCAAACGTCCCGTAGTACAGCCCTATTTGCTCCTCCGACAGCCCCAGCCCCTGCTGCTCCACCGGCGCTTTGAGAAAGAGCGGCACAATTTTCATCACAAACCCTTCGGCAAAGCGGTAGAGAATGATGAAGCAAATGTACCATGCAATATTCTTTTTTGTAAAAAAAGCGCGGAGCACCGTCCACAAGCTTTGCAGGCAGTCGCCAAAGGTGTTGACCCTGTCCGTTGCTTTCCCGCCCGACGGCAACGCCCTGACGTGGTAAACGCCCAGCAGCAGCATTATCGCTCCGCAAATGCCCATTACCGCCATCCACGCGTGCACGTTGCCGATTCGCCCTATCAGGTATCCGGCAAGGTACACCAGCCCGCCGGCGGCAAAAATCTTTGCCATGTTGTAAAACGCGCCCTGCCAGCCGATGTACCGCGCTTGGTCGGCTTCGCTGAGTTCGGTCATGTAAACGCCGTCGGTCGCCACGTCGTGCGTCGCTCCGCTAAAGGCAATGATGAACAGCAAGGCTACCGCAATGCCGAAAAAGTGGGGCATTTTGAGCGAAAATGCAACCGCGCCAAAAGCCACAGCGGTGATGATTTGGGTGAGAACGACGAAAAATTTTTTGGTTTTGAACATCCCCAGAAAAGGGCTCCACAGCGGCTTGAGCGTCCAGGGGAGCATGATGAGCGACGTCCAAAAGGCAATCTGCACATCGGAAATGTCCATGCGCTTAAACATCAGCACCGACACCATGTTCAGCGCCACAAAGGGCAATCCCATGGCAAAGTAAACGGTAGGCACCCACCGTAAAGGGTTGTATGTTGAATGGCGCATTGCGTATTTTTTTGCCGGCAAATATAAAACAAAATTCCGAATATAGGTTCGATATTCCCAATGAAAACCGGTTTTATGTCCTTAATTAATCGCTTCTAATTGCTAAAACTTCTAACTCATCAAGGGTTGTCGGGGCAAAGTATTCAAGTGGCTACAAGTATTCCAGCGCCTTTTCGAGCTGCATACCGCGAGAGCCTTTGAGTAAAATCAGCCGGTTTTTTACGTCGTTGCTCTTCAGGTATTCGCAGAGCGCAGCGCTATCTGCAAAGGTCAGGCAGGATTTTTCGGCAACGCGGCTAAAATATTCGCCTACCAAGTAAACATTCGTGAGAGCCTCTTTTTTTAGCAGGCGTAGCAGCTGCGCGTGCTCACTTTGCGCATCCTTGCCCAGCTCCAGCATATCTCCCAGAATAAGTAGCTTGCTGTCGGCGCTCAGCTGCGCAAAGTTGGACACAGCCGCCGCCATGCTGGTGGGGTTTGCGTTGTAAGCGTCCACAATAATAGTGTTGTGAGCCGTGTGCAGGAGCTGTGAGCGGTGATTTTGCGGCTCGTAGCTCTCCACCGCTGCGCGAATATCCTCCTCGCTCACCCCAAAGTAGCGCCCTGCGGCTGCGGCGGCAAGCACGTTGGCAGCGTTGTAGCTGCCCACCAGCTTTGTTTGCCAAGTGTCTCCGCTTGCCATACGCAGGCTCAGGAACGGGTTGTTGCCGCTTTCGGCGTTCACGTGTACGTTGCTTTCGCGCAAACCGTACATTACGGCATGTTGCACGCCGTACGTATGCAGCATATCTTTCAGGTCGGCGCTGTCGCTCAGGCAAAACGCTACTCCCTGCGACTGCGCAAGGTAGCTGTAAAGCTCGCCTTTGGCTCTTTTTACGCCTTCGAGCGAGCCAAAGCCCTCAAGGTGCGCCTTCCCAACGTTGGTAATCAGGCCTGCGTTAGGCTGCGCTATGCGGCACAGGTCGGCAATTTCGCCGGGGTGGTTGGCGCCCATCTCCACAACGCCCAGCTGCGTATCCTTAGCCATGCCGAGCAGGGTGAGCGGTACGCCGATATGGTTGTTGAGGTTGCCGTGCGTAGCCGCCACGCGAAATTTGCGCGAAAGCGTCGCCGCTATCAGCTCTTTGGTAGTAGTTTTACCGTTTGTGCCGGTTATCGCCACAATGGGCAGGTTAAGGTAGCGGCGGTGATATGTTGCCAACTCCTGCAACGTTTTCAGCACGCTGGTTACTTTTAGGTAGCGCGCTCCTTTGTTGGCGGTTTCATCAACCACGGCGTATTCAGCCCCTTGCTCTAAGGCTGTTGCCGCGTACATATTACCGTTAAAGGCGTCGCCCTTGAGGGCAAAAAAAACACAACCCCGAAAAACCTTGCGGCTATCGGTGCATACTCCGGAGGAGTTTAGGAAAATATTATGCAGCTGCGCTATATCCGGCATACTTGTAGTTACATTACCATAGCCCATGTACAAAAAAAACGGTTCAAGCAATTCTCGAACCGTTTTTTCAGCATATAAGCGCCATGAAAAAAGATTTACGCTTAGTATTATTTAGATTCTTGTGGCGTTGTCGGTTTGAACTTGGCGCCGCCCAGCCGATCCATTGCACAGCGGAACCCAATATCTTCCTGTGATTGTCCTTCGTCGAGAAAACGACGAGTACCGGGAGTTAAATAGTAAACTCTGTCCAAAAAGGAGCCCCCTTTATACACCCTCGACCGCTCGGTCACGAGACTTGACATTCCCTGTCGTTTTGCGCCTTCACCTTGGTAGTACATTCTGTTGGAGTTGACACTCTCTTCTTTTTTGTCCAGATCCTCGCCTGTGCTTATAGCCGAAAGCATATCTCCGTCGCGATAGTTTCGGTTATCGCCCAGCAAATAGTTTGGGCGATTGCTTACGTACCCTATTGTGTCTTTCTTCAACCTGCCCAAGCTATCCTTAATAGGTCGTCCTTCTTCGTTTTTTGCCGACGTTGTATAAATGTTGCCGCGAAACGGACGAGCATCTTCCACATCTTCAAACGACAAGGTGCGATAAACATCAAGCACCCATTCGTTTACATTTCCCGCCATACAGTAAAGTCCAAAGTCATTTGGCCAAAACGAGTTAACAGGTACCGGTTGAGGGGCGTTACCGTCGGGGTTATTTGCTACTCCCAGCAGGTCGCCGCGTCCTTTTTGAAAGTTTGCCCTCAGCTTACCTTGTTCAACGCCTTCGGTTAGTCTTACTTTCTCACCTTTCCATGGGTAAATACTTCGTCCGGCCAGCACACCGGTTGCAATATTGCCTACCGGAGCCATTGCTGCATATTCCCATTCAGCTTCGGTTGGAAGACGGAACTTGGGGAACAGGATGCCATCTTCGTACTTTACCGCACGTCCTCCGGGGTTGCGCCCACTTGCGTCTCTCAAATTTTGCTTTACCACGCCGGTATATTCTCCTGCCAAGTAAGCTTCTGTATTGAAGTTGTCGGCGTCTTTTTGGTCTGCTACGCTAAGATCCAAGACCCCGGCATTGATTAGTGCGAGCTCATTCACACGGTCGGTACGCCAAATACAGTAATCGCTGGCTTGCAACCATGACACGGCTACTACGGGATACTCATTGTACGAAGTGAAGCGGAAGTAAAATTCTACAAACGCTTCATTGTAGCCCAAAGGCTTACGCCAAGCCAGAGTGTCGGGAAGCGCATGTCGAGCTATTTCCGGGTATGAAGCATATACATGTTCCAGCCAGTGGATATATTCGCGGTAATCAATGTTACGAATTTCGGTAGCGTCAATGTAGAAAGCGTCAATGCTTACGCGGCGCCGCGGGTTGTTCCATTCGTACGGGAGGTCTTCCGCTACCCCACCCATAGTAAAGGTGCCCCCCGGCACAAATACCATGCCCGGAGGCGTGGGCTGGTCGTACATTGTGTACACTTCAAAAGCGCCATACTTGGCGTCATTATACTTCCATCCCGTAGTTTTGGAAGCGCCGGTATAATGTGAAGCGCCGCCGCCTGTAGCACAACCTACAACTACTAATCCAAAAGACACCACAAGTAACTTTAAACAAAATTTCATGGCTATTGTATCAAAAAAATTACGTAATTTGTTTTACATGAATATTGAATGTGACTTTACAGTGGAATATGTACAGCCCCATTTATCAGAGTTCAAAGGTACCACTTAATTGAGTATTGGCGCTATTTGCAATCTTATTTTTCTGTTATAAATAGTTAATATAAGGGGAATTCTGTATTTTTCGGTCACTACTTCTATTTTGAAAGTAGCTGGTTTTAGGCTGCTGCTTTATCTTAAAGGACAGAGAAATTTCGTGCACGTCCGGTGAGTAGCGATACATAACATCGCTCACTTTGCCGAAATCAAATGAGTAGGCGAGCGAAAATGAACCGGAAGAGTATGCCGCGCAAATGGAGTAGAAAGCGGCTTTGGCGTTGCTCTGCGCCTTGTAGAAAAAGCCGCCGGAAAAACCTCTCAACCCGACGTACCCGCCAAGCGCAACAGCTTGAGACGCTCCCTGCATGTTGTAAATCACATTTGGCGAAAGCGTCAGCGTGCTTGCGCTGTTGCGGTAGTAGGCGAGCCGGTTGCCGTACAGCGGCACGGAAATGTTGCAGCCTCCGTGCAGCGTGAGCTTTCGCGGGGTGGCAACGATTTGTCCGGCAACTTCGCCGCCGGGGGCTTTCATGAGGTTGTGCAGGGCTGCGCCAACGTAAAAAATACGGTGCGAAAAGACGCTGCCTACCGCCATGTCGAAATCGCGTCGCTGCGGCGGGGCGTATGCGTTGCCGTCGGAAGTGGAGCTGCCGTACCCTCCGAGCATGTCGGGGAAAATGAACTTGGAGGCGCTGATGGAGGTTACATCCAGAAGCGCCTGAATACCGAATCGGAGGAAAGTTCTTTCGGCAATGCGCAGGTTATAGGCGTAAGAAGCGCCCAGCGAAGTTTGCGTCAACGCGCCGCCGCCCTGCCTGTCCGAAACGGCGCAAAGGCCAACTCCGCTCCTGAAAGCGTCAAAGTAGTAGTCGGCATAGGCTGAGTAAAGCGTGTACGGCTCGCCCAGCCGCCCCCACCGGTACTGGTACGTAGCGCCCAGCCGCGTAACGTCCTCCATGCCCGAGTAGGCGGGATTGAGAAAAAGCGGCGCCATGAAAGGCTGGGCAAAGCTTGCGTCCTGAGCGCGCGCAGGCTGCCCGCAGCGCAGGCAGCAAGCAAGCAGCAGGCACATCGCCAAGCGACATTGATATGAAAATTTAATTGACATTATGACCGACAAAGTTAGAAAAATGCTTATCTTGCGCACTCTTTTTTCGTCTTAAAAAAGTGAAAAAGTATCCATTGAGATATACAATTATTCTACACCGCGCGATAAAGCTCCGCTCATGGGGCTTTTCGTACGCAGCATTTATGTTGGCTACGCTGCTGGTTCTTTGCGCCGCTAACGCCCAAAATCATGCTGCAAACCCGCGACTGACGGAAGCGTCCGTTTCGGTGTTGAGCAGCGGACGCTGGGTAAAGCTGCGCGTACGTCAAACCGGCGTGCACCAGCTCACCGCCGACATGCTAAAAAAATGGGGATTCTCCAACCTCGACGCGGTAAGCGTGTGGGGCAACGGGCGCCGCGGGCTGTCGCGCCTCAACAGCGAAGCTGCGCCGGACGACCTGCTGCAAATGGCTACGAAAGTCAGCGGAGGTAAAATTCTTTTCTACGCCGAAGCAAAAAATACGTGGCGGTACAGCGAGCAAAAAAAGTTTTTTGAGCACGAGCAAAATGAGTACTCCGACGTGGCGTACATTTACATCACCGACAGCAAGCCGCTTAAGGATATTCGCGTGGCGGCGCAGGCGGCGGCGGCTACCGACGTTACCGACGCCAACACCTACGACTACCGCGACTACCGCGAGCGTATCGACACCAACCTGATGCGCTCGGGACGACGCTTCTTTGGGGAAGTGTACGATGCGGTGCGGCAGCACTCGCTCAGCTTTAGCATCCCGTCGCTCGACCTCGTCGACCCGCAGCTGAAAATGCAGGTGTGCGCCGCTGCCCGCAGCACCACCGGCAGCGCCTACTCCGTTTCGGTCAACGAGGGCAGCCCCTACACGCTAACGATTACGCCCGTTGCCTCAGGCGTGGACTACATGAAAGCCGACACCGCCCTGTTTGAGAATATTCCGGTGAATAGCGAAAATATTACCCTGAAGATAACGTACAACCGTCCGGAAAGCTCAGCGTCGGCGTGGGGCGTGTGGGATTTTACGACCATCAACGCGCGGGCAAGCCTGAGGTTGCAGAACAGCCAGCTGCTTTTTCGCGACACAGAAACGGCAGGCGCGGGGCGCACTACGCGGTTCAACGTTGCCACAACGCAGCAAAACGTAAGAGTGTGGGACGTAACCGACCTCCACAATGCGCAGGAAATAGGCGGGATTGCCGCTTCGGGGAACGTCAGCTTTGCGGTGGAAACGCCCACGCTGCGCGAATTTGTGGCGTTTGCCGACAACATGCTTTTAAGTCCGGAGTACGTAAGTGAAGTATCAAACCAAAATCTGCACGGAGCGCAGCCGCCGGAGCTGGTGATTGTTACTCACCCTGCGCTGGCGGCGCAAGCCGACAGGTTGGCGGATTTTCACCGGAAAAAAGACAACATGAGCGTGCTGACGGTAACCACCGAAGAGGTGTATAACGAATTTTCCGGCGGGCTCCCCGACGTGAGCGCCATTCGTAACTTTATGCGCATGTTTCACCGCCGCAACGCGAGTACAGCCCCAAAGTATCTGCTGCTGTTCGGCGGCGGCTCTTACGTTAACCACGAGGGAAAAACGGGCGTGGGGCTTATCCCCACCTTTCAATCCGACAACTCGCTGGTGTCGGAAAAGTCATACGTGAGCGACGATTTTTTTGTGCTGCTCGACGATAACGAATACCTTGGCAACGACGGAATGGTAGGGGGCTATTTGGACATGGCTGTGGGGCGAATCCCTGCCCGCAGCGAAGCTGAGGCGCGCGCGCTGGTGGACAAGATAGTGCGCTACAGCGACAACCTTGACGGCGACTGGATGAGCAAATGCGTCATCATTGCCGACGACGAAGACGGTAACGACCACATGGAGCAAGCCGAAAAAATAGGCAACTACATCATGGACTCCGCTCCTTTGTACTACGTCAACAAAATATATCTGGACGCTTACGTGCAGCAATCTACGCCGATGGGCGAGCGCTACCCCAACGTTACCGACGCTATTAACTCGGCAATATGCAGCGGCGCGCTGCTGGTGAACTACACCGGCCACGCCAACGACCAGTGGCTTTCGCACGAACAGGTGGTAACCATGAGCGACATAAAGCGCTGGAACAACCGCGACCGCCTGCCGCTGTTTGTAACCGCCACCTGCGAGTTCAGCCGCTTTGACAACCCCAACGTGCGCTCGGCAGGCGAACAGGTGCTGTTCCTGCCCAACGGCGGCGGAATTGCCATGCTATCGACCACAAGGCTGGTGTATTCCGGCGCAAACTCTGCGCTCAACCAAAAATTTATTGAAGAATTTTTCAGAAAAGATACCTCCGGCCACGCCAGAATAGGCGAAATGGTACGGCGCACCAAAAATGCCTCGACAACAGGAATAAACCAGCTCAACTTTTCGCTGCTTGGCGACCCTGCGCTCATGCTGCATTTCCCGTCGCTCACAGCGCAAACAACCCGCATTAACGGCCGCCCATACGCTACCCCCGATACGCTAAAAGCGCTATCCAAAGACAGCATTGAGGGCAACGTAAACCGCAGCGCCCTCAACGATATACTTTACGTTAGCGTATTTGATAAGGAGCAAATCAAGCAAACGCTGGGCAACAGCGGTCAAACGCCGTTCCCCTACCGCACGCAAAGCAGCGTGCTGTACAGGGGAAAAGTTTCCACGCCAAACGGAAAATTCACGGCGAAGTTTGTTGTACCGCAGGACATCATACCCAGCTACGGCATGGGGAAAATAGCGTACACAGGAAAAGCCGGCGGCGCGTTGGTGGGCGGCTGCGACCGGGCGCCGGTGGGCGGCATAAGCAGCAACGCCATAGCCGACAGCGCGCCGCCAAGCGTGCGCATGTACATGAACGACGAGCGCTGGGTACCCGGCGGAACTACCACCGAAGCGCCTACCTTTATTGCCCTTCTTGCCGACAGCAGCGGCGTCAACATTACGGGCAACGGCGTGGGGCGCGACATTACGCTCACGCTGCAACCCGGCGGCAAAACGTACATCCTGAACAGCTACTACACCGCCAACACCGACAGCTACACCTCCGGGCGCGTGGAGTTTCCCGTCCCGCCGCTGGAAAAAGGGCGGTACACCGCTACGCTAAAGGTGTGGGACGTGGTGAACAACGCCGCCGAGCAGAGCATTGAGTTTAGGGTGGCGGACGACGAGCGGTTTACGCTGAACAGGGCGCTTAACTACCCTAACCCGTTCACGCAAAAAACGGCGTTCTTCTTCGAGCACAACCGCCCCTACACGGATATGGAGGCGCTTATACAGGTATTCACCATTTCGGGAAAATTAGTCAAGACTATACGCTGCGGCGTGCCGCAAAGCAGCAACTCGCTACGCAGCGTCCCCATCGAGTGGGATGGCCGCGACGATTACGGCGACAAGCTGGGGCGAGGCACGTATTTGTACAAAATCAAGGTGCGGTGCAGCACCGGAGAGTATGCGGAAAAGGTAGAAAAGCTGGTGCTCCTTAATTAAGGGAGGCGTCGCTTAAGCAAATAAAAAGAAGCGGGCTTTCAATGAGGGCGGCCAATTCCTCATAACCATCACAGGGGCAGCTGGCCTTTCTGCTCTTAAAGAAAGTTCTCCCGCCTTTTCTGAGAATAAAGATACAAAATATTGCGAAAAAAAACAAGAAGATTCGAAATCGCTACCGACCCGACTAAAAAAAGTTTTCTACAAAAAAACCATTTCGGGTAAGCCCCGCAGGGGCAACGCTTAAGAATTGACTTTGTTGCAACGAATAACGTGCTAACTATTACATAAAGTCTAATAAATATTTCAATTAGCTACGTTCCTATTGGCTGCGCCGAACTCCGCTTCGTTCCTGTTCCCCGTAGGGGAATTGAGAACAATTGCAATCCATCAAAAATTATAAACCTGCATAACATGAGCCGTTATTCGTTGCAGCAAAGCCGTTGAAAGTTGAGAATTACGGCCACTCCGTTTTATATGGCTTCCTCAATAATTACAATTTGCCGTAACACCCTTGCGAAAGCTGAGCTAAAGAAATAAGGGCAAATGTGCCGGAGGATGCAACTGTGCTACTAAGGGCGTAAACCCTTATTTTCCCACCCCCTTAGTAGCTACTAACAGGGAAAAGGAAACCCTTATTTTC
>JAITAP010000066.1 GCA_031284065.1 Prevotellaceae bacterium | reverse complement strand
TTGGTATGCAAGTATATATCAATTTTCTTTACAAGATTTTCGTTCACTTGCGAAAATAGCAGTTCCTCTCCCGTTATCTTTTTGAGCAACGCCAAATTAGAAGTGTATTTTACATGGCTCTTTTTGTCGATTTTTTTGCGCAAAAGTTCTTCGTCAATTAGATTAGAAGCAAAGTTGATAAAGTTATCCTTGTTACCCGCAAAGTAAGCGGTCAAAAGGTCTGGGGTGAGTTCTCTGCCCTGTGAAAGGAGCTCCAGCTCGTAGGCTTCCAAATCATCTTGCTGTTTCTTTAGCAGCTGGTAAAGCCCGGCAAAGTTGGGATGCTTCCTACTTACATTTTTCGACTTATCGTCCCAGTATTGAGGTTCCAGTTCTACGCGAGTATCAACCCATCGGCGCGTGGAGCGGTCAAAATAAATCTCAAGTTGCACAGGCGCCCTGGTTGTCGGCGACAATGGTTTGTTACGGCGGTTGTAAACGAGGGAGTATCGGACTTTCATTGTATCACAATTGAGCAATTAGTGAGTAATATCTGTATCACAAATTGCAAAATTACACAACATTATCCAAACTTACAAGAAATAAATTCACCGCTCACCTGTTGTTTACCAACACTCTAAAAACAAAGCAGCGTTGCGCAAAATTGCGCAACGCTGCACTCGTGGAGCTGGCGGGAGTCGAACCCGCGTCCAAACAAGGTCTTAACGCGCTTTCTACATGCTTATCAGCTCTTCGATTTTCGAGGTTGCATCAGGCGAGCTGCTGCCGAATGTAACCCTTATCCCCTAAAGGTTCACCGGATATTAAGGGAGTTTACCCGGCTATCTCAAAATGATGATACCCCATAAGCGCTTACGTTAATGAGCGGAACGTAAGGCGGGATACTCGTCGGCAGGCTCCTTGAGCCGCCAATTAAGCCTGAATCGTCTAACGATTAGGCAGCGAGTGCGTAAGAAGTTTCGCCAGTTATGGCTTGCACGTTGATATTTGCGAGCTTCCGTACAACGCTCGACATGCTTACACCCCAAGTCATCCTGCTGTCAAAACCAAGCAGCCCCATTTTTAAGGTATAACGGCGCAAAGGTAATAAAAAAATCGACAGCTGCAAGCGTAGTCAACGCATTTAACTTTTGGTATGCTCAGTAAAAGAATCTTTACGCATGGCTTTTATGCTTGGCGCAGTGTGGCTTTGCGATTTCCCGCAGGGGGGAAATATCAATACTTGGCACGCAGATGACACAGATTTACGCAGCTGGTGAAATGAATAAAAACCTGTGTCATCTGCGTGCTAAAACCACCAAATTATGAGCCGCTATCAGGTTTTTCAGCGTATTTAGCATCTATAATCTTCGCTTTGAGCGCAGGTTTTCCGTTTTAATCACAAAAATAGATTCGGGGTACCGTTAAATTTACTAATATTGCACAAATTAAAATCTTGTAATTATCATGAATACAACAGCAAAACTTTACTCGTTAAAGTACAAAGAGGTAGCGACGTATCTCTTTTCTCTACTATTCATTGCGGGGAACATTGCGCTGCCGCAAATTTGCCACTTGCTCCCCAGCGGAGGGCTAATGTGGCTGCCGATTTACTTTTTCACGCTGATTGCGGCGTATAAATGCGGCCTGAGCGTCGGATTGCTGACGGCTATTGCGTCTCCGCTTGCCAACAGCTTGCTGTTTGGTATGCCTCCGGCGGCGGCTTTGCCCGTCATCATGGTTAAATCCGTGCTGCTGGCGGTGGGAGCGGCTTACGCAGCGCGCTTCAGCGGCAAGGTGTCTTTTTGGGCAATAGCGGCGGCAGTGGTGGCCTATCAGGTAGTGGGCACGCTGATTGAGTGGGCTATTGTTGCCGACTTTTTTAGGGCGTTGAAAGATTTGAGGGTAGGTTACCCGGGCTTGCTGGTGCAGGTGTTCCTTGGGTATGCCCTGCTAAAAACTTTGGCGAAGCTGTAAGCTATGCAGGCTAAGACGTTTGGCGAAGTGCTGGAGAAATTCAGGGCTATCGCTTTTGCTGAGAATTTTGATATGATTGTAGCAATTGCCAACGGAGGGATAATACCGGCGGCGATTATCAATCAGAGGCTGGGCGTGGAGCTGCAATTGTTGAGGATTAACCTGCGGGACGATAGCCAAAAGCCCAAGTACGATACCCCCAAGCTGTTGTCGCCTGTTGATTTTGAATTTAGGGGCAAAGCTATTCTGTTAGCTGACGACCGCATCAAAACGGGGGCTTCTATCAGGTTGGCAGTAGAGTTGCTGCAAGGGGCAAAGCTGATAAAAACCTTTGCCGTAAACGGAAATGCCGATTATGCGTTATACAATGAAGAATGTTTCAAATTTCCATGGATAGCCTAATAAAAGCGTAAGCAAAATATGAAAAAAATACTGCTGATTTCCACCTGCGCTTTTCTACAACTCCTGCTTGCCGGGGAGAGCTTTGCAAATGCTGTTGGCGATTCCGTACATTTGGATGACGTTATTGTAACGGGTTCGCGGGTAGAAACCAGCTTGCGGAATTTGCCCATGAGCGTAAGCGTCGTGGCCGGCAAAACGATTGAGAGCAGGCTGGAGCAATCGCTCTTGCCCATTATCACCGAAGAAGTGCCGGGCTTGTTCATCACCGGGCGCGGCGTTATGGGCTACGGAGTATCCACAGGCGCTGCCGGAGGAATAAAAATCAGGGGAGTGGGCGACAGCCCGACAACGGGAGTGCTGGTGCTGATTGACGGGCATCCGCAGTACATGGGGCTCATGGGGCACCCCCTGCCCGATGCGTACCAGTCGCTGATGGCGGAACGGGTGGAGGTTGTTCGAGGCCCGGCGTCGGTTCTGTACGGCTCAAACGCTTTGGGCGGCGTTATCAACGTCATCACAAAAAAACCAACAGAAGACGGCATAAAAACGAGCTTGCGGGCAATGTACGGCTCGTACAACACGCTCTCTTCAGAGGTTAACAACTCCGTTCGCTCGGGAAAATTCAGCAGCTACCTGTCGCTGGGGTACAACCGCAGCGACGGAAGCCGCGAAAATATGGAGTTTAGCCAGTACAGCGCTTACGGAAAGCTTGGGTATGATTTTTCTTCCGCTTGGAAAGCGTTTGCCGACGTGAGCCTTACGAATTTCGCCGCCTCAAACCCGGGAACAGCTAACGCTCCAATGGTTGACAACGACGCAAATGTTACCCGCGGCGTAACCTCACTTTCGGTTGAGAACAGATACGAAAAAACCTCCGGCGCGCTGAAATTTTTCTACAACTTCGGAGTACACGAAATCAACGACGGATACGCTCTAACCGGCGGCGCTCCCCGCAATGACCGCTTTCATTCCACCGACAACATGCTGGGCGTATCGCTGTACCAAGCGGTTAACCTTTTTGCGGGAAACAGCATCACCGCCGGAGTTGACTTGCAGCGCTTCAGCGGCCATGCGTGGAACAGCTACCTTGACGGCAGAGCCGATGCGGACATTGCAGAAGAAGGAATTAACGACGTGGCCGGGTACCTCAACGTTGAGCAAAGCCTGTTCAAAAGGCTGCTGCTAAACGCCGGTATCAGGGTCGATAACAACGGCCGGACGGGAACGGAGTGGATTCCGTCGGTGGGGCTTAGCTTTCCGGCGTCGGAGGCAGCGGCGCTGAAGGCCATAGCGAGCAAAGGTTTCAGAAATCCTACCATCAGAGAAATGTACATGTTTCCGCCGCAAAATCCCAACCTTAAGCCGGAGCGATTGATGAGCTACGAGCTGTCGTACTCGCAAAAGCTGCTGGACTATACGCTGGGCTTTGAGGTTAGTATATTCTACCTCAAGGGCGACAACGCCATACAAACCGTATTGGCAAACGGTAAACCGCTGAATATCAATATCGGCAAAATTGAAAATTACGGTCTGGAGCTGTCATCTTTCTACAGAATATCTCCAAATCTCAGGCTATCGGCAAATTACAGCTGGCTGAACATGGAATACAAAGTAACGGCAGCGCCGGAGCACAAGCTGTATGCGGGCTTTGACTACTCCGTATCAAAATGGAGGTTTGCGTCGGGCGTGCAGCACATCGAAAACCTTTACACCTCCGTAGCTGCGAACAGTACGGTCAAAGATTCGTTCACCCTCTGGAACGCAAGGGTAGCCTACAGCATCTCCACGCTGCTGGAGCTGTTTGTGAAAGGAGAAAATTTGCTGGCGCAGGAGTACGAAATCAACGCAGGATACCCCATGCCGGGAGCTACGGTGTTCGGCGGCGTAAATCTAAGATTTTAAACATTGCTATAAATACGTAAGTAATTACAATCACTGCTGACCGACAGCAAGTCCCGCAGGGACGGCGCTTGAAAGCGACAATATATGTCGTCCCTGCGGGGCTTGGAGATGCGCAAGCAACAACTTCTAATTTGAAAATTTATTAGATTTTATATATTATCAACCAATAAAAATAGCTTATCATGGACAGGAAAGAATTTCTAAGGACAATAGCCCTTACAGGGGCAATAATCACGCTAAAGTCGAAAGGTGGAATGGACCTGATGGCACAATCGTCGAGCGGCAAGCCGGTTGATATGGTTGCCGTTATGGGCGGAGAGCCGGAGGAAATGTTCCGGCAGGCCATTGAGGAGTTGGGAGGAATGTCCCAATTCATCCAAAAAGGCTGGAAGGTGGTCGTAAAACCCAACATCGGCTGGGACAAAACGCCGGAGCTGGCGGGCAACACCAACCCGAAGCTGGTGGGCGAAATTGTGCGCCAATGCTTTCAGGCGGGGGCAAAGGAGGTCACGGTATTTGACCACACCTGCGACGACTGGATTAAATGCTACAAAAACAGCGGCATTGAGGCGGCGGCCAAGGCGGCAGGGGCAAAAATGGCGCCTGCTCACGAAGAAGCCTACTACAGGGAAGTGCAGCTGCCCAACGCGCAAAAACTCAAAACGTCAAAAATACACGAGGCTATACTGGACTGCGATGCGTGGATTAACGTACCGGTGCTAAAGCACCACGGAGGCGCAAACTTGTCAATTTCCATGAAAAACTACATGGGGATAGTGTGGGACAGGCGCGTATTCCACCGGGTTGACCTCCAGCAGTGCATAGCCGACGTTTGCACAATGGACAAAAAGCCCGTGCTGAACGTCGTGGACGCCTACCGCATGATGAAATCCAACGGGCCGCAAGGACGCTCAACCGCCGACGTAGCCAACACCAAGAGCCTTTTTATCTCCAGAGATATTGTAGCGGTAGATACCGCCGCCGCAAAATTCTTCGGGCAAATCCGGGATATGCCTTTGGAAAACGTCGGACACCTCGCCAACGGCCAATCGCTGGGGATAGGAACAATGAACCTGGAAAAGTTGAATATTAAGCGTATAAAGTTGGGGTGATTTGGACGATATTGTATGTTGAAAAAAATACGAGTAGGCGTATCAGTAGCCTTATTTTCGCTGATAACATTTTACTTTCTTGACTTTGCGGGGTTAATGCCCGACGAAATCTCCGGTTGGCCGGCAAGGATACAGCTTGTGCCCGCCATTGTGGGTTGCGCCGTTATCACGCTGGCAGTACTGCTCGCGCTGACGTTGCTGTTCGGGCGGGTATATTGCTCTTCGGTATGCCCAATGGGCGTATATCAGGATATAGTAGCGTGGGTGGCAAAGCGGGCTGCCAAAAAAAAGCGATACAAGTTCAGCAAAGCCAAGAATATTTTACGCATTTCCATGCTCGCTGCGGCGGGCGCTGTTTTCCTGAAATTCCCGCTGGCGCTGGGTCTTATCGACCCCTATAGCGCTTACGGGCGGGTAGCGGCAAATATTTTCCGTCCGGTTTACATGGCGGGCAACAACGTGCTGGAGGCAATCTTTACGAGCTTCGGGAGCTACACGTTCTACAAAACGGATGTATTCGTAGCGAGCGTCCTCTCCTTTGCCGTAGCCGCGCTGACCCTGCTAACCATCGGCTATCTGGCGTGGAGGCACGGGCGCACGTACTGCAACACGATTTGCCCGACGGGCGCAATCTTGGGCTTTTTGAGCAAATTTTCTATTTTCAAAATCAGGATAGATAAAAGCAAGTGCAGCAGCTGCGGGGCGTGCGAAATGACGTGCAAGGCGGCGTGCATCAGCAGCAAGCAAAAAGCCGTAGATAGCAGCCGCTGCGTGAGTTGCTTCAGCTGCCTGAACGTTTGCCGGAAAGACGCGCTGAAATACTCCCCCTCGCTTGCCCCTGCAAAAGATGCGAACGCCGCTACTGCGGAGCGTCCTGTTGACGAGGGAAGACGGCGGTTTCTGACAGCCGGCGCAGCTACCGTAGCGGCCGCGCCTGCGGCGGCAATCGGAAGCGAGGCGAGCCGCCTGACGGGAAAAAGTAAGTACGTCCGGCAGCAGCCCATTTTGCCGCCGGGGGCGGTAAGCGCGGAGAACATGCTGAAGCATTGCACCTCATGCCACCTGTGCATAAGCAAATGCCCGTCGCGGGCGCTAAAACCTGCCTTTATGGAGTACGGGCTTGCCGGAATGATGCAGCCGATGATGTACTTTGAAAAAGGCTTTTGTAATTACGACTGCACCGTTTGCTCGGAGGCGTGCCCCACCGGCGCAATAACGCCGCTTACAAAGGACGAAAAACACCTGAATCAGGGCGGGCATGTAGTGTTCACGCGGGATATATGCGTTGTGCAAACGGCAGAAACGAACTGCGGCGCGTGCTCGGAGCATTGCCCCACGCAGGCGGTTACGATGATTCCATACAAAAACGGGCTTACAATCCCGCACGTCAACGTGGAGATATGTATAGGCTGCGGCGGATGCGAATTTATTTGCCCTGTCCGCCCGTTCCGCGCAATTCACGTCGAAGGCCATGCCGTGCAGGGCAAAGCCAAGCCTTTTGAAGAGCAGGAAAAAGAAGAAAAAGTAATAGAGGGGTTTGGGTTTTAGAGTTTAGATATTAGAGTTTAGAGTAACTTTGTTGCAACAAGAGCATACGCTAAGCTCATGTTCCGCAGCCCTCGAAAGGAAACATGCGGCAATTGGCTTCGCCGAGTTTCCTATTCCCCGTAGGGGATTAATATTAATAGAAAAATGTGTGTCGCTTTTCCCAATTCCCCGTAGGGGAATAATATCAATAGAAAAACGGCTATCATCTTTTTCCTATTCCCCGTAGGGGATTAATAGAAAATGACGACGCTGTTAAATCCCTACGGGATAGGCTAACGGCGAAAGCGGGCAATGGGCTTTTCTATTGATATTATTCCCCTACGGGGAACCGGAGCGGAGCTCGGCGCAAGCAATTCCCGCCTCTCCCAAGCCCTGAAAGGGCGTAATCATTAGCGTAGGGCAACGCCCTACGAACGCCGCGCCCCCG
>JAITAP010000056.1 GCA_031284065.1 Prevotellaceae bacterium | reverse complement strand
CTCTTCATGAACAGGTAGTCGTTGAGCGGGTCTAATCTGATTTTTTCCATACGGTGGCGTAGTTAAGTCCTTATAGCGACAAATATAGCGCGTTTTTTCCAAAAATCAAAAATTCAGCCGATTTCTTAAATGGGAGCGCCTAAAAGCCCAAAGCGCTACGCTATGCTCCAAAAGCACATTTACGGTAGTAAACTTCACTTTTATATCTCGACTGAAAGCCTTGATTATTGAGTTCTTTACCTGCCTAAAAATCTGAACAAAATTTTACGCCGCTTTTTAAAGAAAAAATAACAAATAATTGTCCATCTCCACCGCGCCGTATGCAAGGCGATAGCCGCCGCATACGGATGGCAATACCCCTACTTTAAAGGCTTAGCAATGAAAACGCTGCTTTGTTTTCTGTATCGGAGCTTCCGCCGATGAATAACCAAAAATCGCCCGGTTCTGCCGTATAGCGTAGGTCGGCGTTGTAGAATTTCAGCAGCTCGGGCGTAACGACAAAGGAGATTTTCCTGCTTTCGCCGGGTTGCAGCGCCACCCTTCGAAAGCCTTTCAGCTCTTTTACCGGACGGGTGATGCTGCCCACTCTATCGCGGATATAGAGCTGCGCTACCTCTTCGCCGGCGCGGCTGCCGCTGTTGGTTAGCGTAACGGTTGCCGTGATGCTGCCGCCTTCCGCAAGCGTTGAGTCGGACAGCTGCACGCCGGAGTAGGTAAACTGCGTGTAGCTCAATCCGTACCCGAAAGGGTACAGCGGCTCGTTGCCAGCATCAAGGTATTTGGATGTGTATTTCTCCCTGTCGCTGAAAGGGCGACCGGTGTTTTTATGGCTATAGTAGATGGGAATTTGCCCGACGCTACGCGGGAATGTCATCGTGATTTTTCCGGAAGGGTTGGCATCGCCGAAGAGAATGTCGGCAATGGCCTCGCCTGCCTGCGTGCCGGCATACCATGTTTCTATGATGGCGTCGAGGTTGTCGTGTTCCCATTGCAGGGTCAGCGGTCGGCCGTTCATCAGCGCCAGCGCTATCGGCTTGCCTGCTGTCTTCAAGGCTTTGAGGAGTATTTTCTGGCTTTCGGGAAGGTCAATGCTGGTGCGGCTGGCAGCTTCTCCGCTCATGCCGAACGGCTCACCCAGCACGGCTACTATCACGTCGGCGTGTTGAGCGATTTGCAGGGCTTCGGTCAGCAGCTGCTGCGGCGTGCGGCTATCGGGGATAATATCTCCGCCGTGCTGATTGAGCTTGCTGCGGAGCGCTGCGTCGTCCGTCAGGTTGCATCCTTTGGCGTAGCGAAACTTGTGCTCTTTGAACTTGCTTTCCAACGCGCTCCGGAGGCTCACGGCCTGCTGCGGGTTGCCGGCGGCGCTCCAGCTTCCGATAAGGTTTCGCTGGTCCTGCACCAGCGGGCCGATGAAAGCAATTTTTTTTGATGCGTCAAGCGGCAGCGTTTGCCGGTCGTTTTTGAGCAATACGATGCTCTTTACGGCTGCTTCTTTGCTCAACGCCAGCTTTTCGGCGCTCATGATTTGCGCCTTGGCGCGCGCCTCGCTCAGCCCGCGATAGGGGTCGGCAAACAAGCCTAACTTATACTTCGCTTCGAGGATGCGGCGGCAGGCGTTGTCAACGGTTTCTTCCTTTACTTTGCCGGCTTTCACCAGCGCGGGCAGCTCGTCAAGCAGGTATTCGCTCACCATGTCCATGTCCACGCCGGCGTTGACGGCAAGTTCGGCTACTTTTGCCTTGCTGCCCATGCCGTGGTTTTCCATTTCCAAGATGGCCGTGTAGTCGGTAACGACAACTCCGTTGAACCCCCATTCGCGGCGCAGCAGATCGGAGAGCAGCCAGCGATTGCCGGTTGCGGGCACGCCGTCGATTTCGTTAAACGCGGTCATCACCGACGAGGCGCTGGCTTCTACGGCAGCTTTGTAGGGCGGGAGATACTCATTGTACATCCGCAGGCGGCTCATATCGGTGGTGTTATAGTCGCGTCCGGCTTCGGCTGCGCCGTAGAGCGCAAAGTGTTTGATGCACGACATGAGGGTATTTGGCTTTGAAAGGTTTCCCTGCTCGTATCCGTGCACCATAGACTTGGCGATTTCGGAGCCAAGAAACGGGTCTTCGCCGGCGCCTTCGCTCACGCGGCCCCATCGCGGGTCGCGGGCAATATCCACCATCGGCGAGAACGTCCAGTGGATTCCGTCGGCGCTGGCTTCGTCGGCTACGGCGGCGGCAATGCGCGCTATCAGCGCTGTATCCCACGTGGCCGCCAAGCCGAGCGGGATGGGGTAGATGGTGCGGTGCCCGTGAATTACGTCATACCCAAAAAGGAGCGGGATGTGCAGGCGGGTTTGAGCTACGGCCATGTCTTGCAGCTTGCGCACGGCGTTGGGCGTAAAAATGTTGAATACGCCTCCTGCCTGTCCGTTTTTGATTTTTTGCTCCACGTCCTTGCTCATTTTTGGGCCGGTTACGTCGAAGCCCACCGTAAGCAGGTTGAGCTGACCGATTTTTTCTTCGAGGGTCATTTTGCTCATCAAGTTGCTCACAAAGGCATCCATTTCGGTCTTGCGCTGTGAGCAGCAGCATACTACTATAGACAAAGCAGGAATTAAAAATAACTTTTTCATTTTAAGTTGTTATAAGTCGGTTATTGTTTTTTGTTGTTTGAATAGCCATTTCAGCAATTCGGGGTCGGCAAAGGCGGCGTCCCAGCAGTTATGGTTGGCGTGGGGGTACAGCGTAAAGCCTACGGAAGCGTTTTCTGCCTGCAAGGACGCAAACATGCTTTGCGAGTATAGAGGCGTCACCACATCGTCTTTTGCGCCATGAAAAATCCACCATGCGGTATTTTTCAAATCTTTTGCCGTTGCCGTGTGCGCTCCGCCGCAAAAGGGAAACGCCGCAGCAAAAACGTTGGGGTTGCGGCGTACAATCTCAAAAGTTCCCATGCCGCCCATCGAAAGCCCACCTGCGTATATGCGGGTTTTATCTACGGCATACTTGCTCACCGCTTCGTGCAGCAACTTCATAAGGGTTGCCATTGCTCGCGTCGGCTCGCCTTTTTCCTGAAAATTGAAAATGCGTTTGCGGGTAACGCTGTCGGTTGTTATTACGACGTTGCTCCAGTAGTCGCCTGTTGCGCATTGCGGCGCCAGCACAATGCAGGGATAATCGCGCCTAACATCATCGCGCACAAACAGCGCACCGCCATTCCGGAGTTGCTTTTCGTTGTCGTTGCCGCGCTCGCCGGCGCCGTGCAAGAATAGCAAAAGCGGATATTGCCGGCTTGCATCGTATCCCTCCGGCAGCAACAGCCGGTAAGGAAGCGTATCCGCTCCGCTGATGAAATGCTTCTTTTGGTACAGCGACAAATCCTGCGCCGATAAACCGCCTGCCGCAGCCAACACAAGCCCCAGCAATAGCGCTATTTTTGCTATGTAGTACGTCCTGCTCATTTTACTTCTACTATTTTTACTTGCTCCGGGCACGCCGTTTTGCCGAATGTGTTTACGCCGGAATAATATTTTTGATCATCATTCGGGCTGCGCAAATTTAATTATTTTTTCGTCAAAGCGTTCCCCCAACCGAACTTGTAAATCCCAATTTTATCAATCCTGCCTGTATTTCAGGGTCAGACATGAACAACTTCCACAGCAATCCGGTGCGGTAATTTTCTATCATTACTACGATAGGCCCTTGGTCAATAGCTAAGTGGTCGGAGGCAAACCAATTTTTTGACAGGTTGAACGAATCGCGGAAACCGTATTGCGTCCATAATTTTTGTCCGAGGGCATAGTAAAAGAAGCGTAGCGCGGCCATGCTTTCGTTTGGCGTGTAGGGGAACGAAGCGAGGGCGGCTGTTGGCGCAATGACGCCCACGTCGTTGGTGGGCGACGAGGCGGTGTAGCCGTTGGGGATATCGCTGGCCGTAAGCCCCCAGCAGCTGGCGGTGTAGCCGGCGTACTGTTTGGGGTTTGCCACGCAGTAGCTATAGTTGATGCGGGCGTGCGCCACGGTCTGCTCCCAGTAGTTGGCGTAGGCGTCGCGCAGGCTGCGCGGGTCAAGCCCCAGGAACGAGTAGTGCTCGAAGAACAGCGGGCCGCCCATGTTTTCGCCCAGCGGCAGGGTTACGCCGTAATACTGTCGGCCGTTGCGGATAGCGCCGTTACGCGCCCAGCCTTCGTCGTACGCGGATTTCGGGATGGCGTGCGTGGGCGACGAAGCGGCCAGCACATATACAATTAGGCATTCGTTCCAGCCGGTTATTTTCATGTTCATTTTCCAGCCCTTGTCGGGGCTCCAGTGCCAGTAGAGCGCGTTTTGTTCGTTTTGGCGGTACCAGTCCCACTCCACGCCTTCCCAAAGGGCTTGAATAGCGGCGCACAGGCTGACTTCCTGCGCCGAGGCTCCGGCTTTGAAATACTCCCTTACAGCCAGCAGCCCTTGCATGAGGTAGGCGGTTTCGACCAAGTCTCCGCCGTTGTCGTCGGGGCTGAACGATACCGTTTTTCCGGTGTGGCCGTTGAGCCAGTGCGGGAAAGCGCCGTGAAACCTGTCGGCCTTGCTTTGGAGGAAATCCACAGCTTTGGTAAAACGCGCCAATCCATCCTCGCGGGTAATGAAGCCGCGCTCAATGCCCACCAAGAGCGCCATCAGGCCAAATCCGCTTCCGCCGGAAGTAACGACGTCGCCCGACGAGGTGCGCTCACGCGCCAATCCGCTTGTGGGGTGCCCGAAGTCCCAGAAATATTTGAGCGTTCGCGCTTGCACCAGCGTGAGTAGCGAATCGTCGCTGATTTGTTCGAAGCCGGCATCGCCAATTTGGTAGCTGTTTTTGGGAGCGTTGGCGCTGCTGTCGGCGTTTTCGGTGTTTGCCGACTGCGGCGGCGGCGTTGCCTCGCCGCAGTTTGCGAATAGCAGGCCGCCCGTAACGAAAAGCGGCAAAAGGTAAACTTGTACAGATGATTTCATTATTTTCAATTTTTGCGGCATGTTTTAGCCTGAAATACCGCTGCGCTTCTCAATATGTCCGCTGCGCCTCCGCGCAGTTGAATTTTTACTACGCGGAGGGCACAGAGGAGCACAGCGGA
>JAITAP010000055.1 GCA_031284065.1 Prevotellaceae bacterium | reverse complement strand
GCGGCGATTTCTACCCACATTAGCTCCAAGTAGAACAGGGCAAAAGCAATGAGGAACGCCCGCAGCTGCTCGCCAAAAAATTTCATGTAGCACACAATGAGCGCCACGCTCGCCAGCATCTTAACCATTTTCCACATCAGAAAATGGTTGAAAATATGCTGAATTTTCTTCCTGTCGGCGCGCAGCTTACACTTCCACTGCGCCGTTAGCCCCCGAAAGATGGCGAAAAAAAGCGCAAACAGCAGCGGCGCGACGGCGTCAAGCCCCAGCTGCGGCAGCAAGGAGTACAGCAAAAAATACCCGATAAACGTGAGGTACATTAGCGTTTCCGCCACCCTGCCGCGTATGTTGTCCGAAAGAAAAATTTTCATTGCGTTGCTCCTTTACGCGCGTTTACGTGCGAGACGCGCCGCCGTGCGTCTCTACGCATACCGTTACCTTATTCTCATTCACCTCTACAAATCCCCCCTCTACTTCAACAGCCTCTTCGCTTTGCTCGGAGGCAACGCACCGTATTGCCCCTTTTTTGAGCGACGAAATAATAGGGGCGTGGTCGGGGTACACGGCAAACTCGCCCGCTACGCCCGGAAAAACGGCGTAAAGCAAGTCGCCCTCGTAAAGCGTACCCTTTGGGGAAACTATTTGTATGTGCACCCGAGAATCCAAAATTTCAAAAATTTAAAATGAATACGTACCTACCAAATTCGCGTTTGCATCGTATAGTTCAAAACTTGTTATTTCACCTATAAGCAGCCTTCTATCGGAACTTTCTTTTGATTTGTCCATTGAATGAGTAATCTTAATTTTTATTTTAGCAAACACCTCTCTATTTACCATCCCATAACTATCTTTCATTTTCTCAAGGAACAACTTTGCTTCATTTTCCGGTACTTTTATAGATTGGAGTTTTCTAAAATCTGCAAAAGTTAATCCAATGGGCATAAATAGACTGCTCCAATCAACCACCTCATATATAGGATTATCTGTTACATCGGTGGGGAAACCACCATTCTCAAAATCATAATTTTTCAAAGTCATTTTAATGAAGACATTGAATTTGTTGGTAGAATCTATTCGTTCAATACCTAGCGCTATTTGATTTTTTGCTATGGCCAACGCTTTTCGATAATCAAACTCATCATCATGAGTTCGCGTATAAAGGGCATTCATGTACCGGAACATATATTCTTCTGCAAATTGTTCCAAAGAAAACGTGCGTAATCCTTTCACAAAAGACAGGAATGCAATTTCGTTTGCCAACCGATCTTCTGTGAGCAACTCTGCTGGCATCACTTTTTTTGAGTCTCGTAATGCTTTATCCAAGTCCAGAATAATTTCCCCATTTTTTAATGCCTCATCTATATCAGCATAGTAAGTCATTGCCCAAAAACCTTTTGTGCAAAATGATATTACTCGTGGGGGGTCTCGATAAAATGCTTTAACTACCGTGGATGATGTTACATGTATATCACATATTACATACTTCCTCGAAGATAAATTATCGTGTATCATTTCTGGTCCGCTGCTGGGAGAATGTTTTTTAATATAGGCATAAAAACTTCCTCCTGAAGGTCGTCCTAGCTGGATTGTATCACCAACTTTAAAAGATATTCCATTAGACACATATTCATCGGCATCTTGAGCAAATGATGATCCGCCAACTGATAAACATAAAACAAGTAAAAATTTTTTCATACCTACGCATTTATTTAGATTGAATACTCAAGAAATTATTTTTCACAAAGAACACAAAATGTTGATAGCGTTATATATTGCGCGATACAGCCATTTCAAACCATTTTAATGAGGTAATTGTTTACTCTATTTCCCATGCTGCTGAGGTTGTTTTGCTGTTTAAATTAGGTGGAAATGAGGTTTTTCCCTAACTTCTCGTAACTTCCCTAACTTCTACTTCTCCCCCGTTTGCTTCAGTATTTTCTCACCCTTTTCTACTGCCTCCTCGATGGCGCCAACGTTCAGGAAAGCTTGCTCCGGCAGGTAGTCCACCTCGCCGTCGAGAATCATTTTGAAGCCTTTGATGGTGTCCTCAATGGCGACCATTGCGCCCGGCACGCCCGTAAACTGCGCCGCCATTGCAAACGGTTGCGAAAGGAAGCGTTGCACCCTTCGCGCACGGTTTACTATCGTTTTGTCCTCGTCGGAGAGTTCCTCCATGCCGAGGATGGAGATGATGTCCTGAAGCTCCTTGTTGCGCTGCAAAATGCGCACCACGCGCTGCGCCGTGTTGTAGTGCTCCTCGCCAACGATGGCGGGGTCGAGGATGCGGGAGGTGGACTCCAGCGGGTCAACGGCGGGGTAAATGCCCAGCTCCGTAATTTTGCGGCTCAACACGGTTTTGGCGTCCAGATGCGAAAAGGTAGTTGCCGGCGCGGGGTCGGTGAGGTCGTCGGCGGGGACGTACACCGCCTGCACAGAGGTAATGGAGCCGGTTTTGGTAGAGGTGATGCGCTCCTGCATTACGCCCATTTCCGACGCCAGCGTAGGCTGGTAGCCCACCGCCGAGGGCATGCGCCCCAGCAGCGCCGAAACCTCGCTGCCCGCCTGCGTAAAGCGGAAAATGTTGTCGATAAAAAACAGAATATCCTTTGACCCCGAGCCCAAATCGCGAAACGACTCCGCCACCGTGAGGCCCGACAGCGCCACAGAAGCGCGCGCCCCGGGAGGCTCGTTCATTTGCCCGAACACCAGCGTTGCCTGCGACTTTTCCAGCTCCGCGTAGTCTATCTTGGAGAGGTCCCAGTGCCCTTCCTCCATACTCTTTTTAAACTCGTCGCCGTAGCGGATAACGCCCGATTCGAGCATTTCCCGCAGCAGCTCGTTACCCTCGCGCGTGCGCTCCCCTACCCCCGCAAACACCGAAAATCCGTGATGCTTTTTGGCGATATTGTTGATGAGCTCCATGATGAGCACGGTTTTGCCCACGCCTGCGCCGCCAAAAAGCCCTATTTTTCCGCCTTTTGAGTACGGCTCCAGCAGGTCAATCACCTTTATGCCGGTAAACAGCACCTCCTGCACCGTAGACAAGTCCTCAAACTTGGGCGGGTTGCGGTGGATAGGCTGCGCGCCGCTGTTCTCCAGATGCTTCATGCCGTCGATGGCCTCGCCCACTACGTTCATCAGCCGCCCCTTGATTTGGTCGCCTACGGGCATTTTTATCGGCGTGTAGTACGACGTTGCCGTCATGCCTCGCTGCAAGCCGTCGGTGGAGTCCATTGCCACAGAGCGCACCGCCCGCTCGCCAATGTGCTGCTGAATTTCGGCAATGAGCGTCCTGCCGTCGCGGCGCTTTACCTCCACAGCGTCGTGAATAGCGGGGAGTAGCACTTTTTCTTCTCCGTCAATATCGCCCCTCTCAAAGCTGATATCTATAACGGGGCCTATGATCTGCGATATGCGCCCTGTGATTGTTCTGTCGGTTGCCTCGTTTACCATTATCGGATACGTTGTTTGTTGGTTAGTACGAATACTTAAGCATCCGGCAAATGTAGCACTTTTCCACATAAAATATTCACGAAAATACAGTTTTTTTTGCAAAAAAATTTCATTGCGCTGAGTACCAAAGCTTTGAATTTTTACCGAAGCAAAGCAGGCTCACAAGCGCCCGCCGACCTTGCGAAAGGATTTTCAGACGCTTTGCCCGCAAAAAAATGTGCAGCAAAACATTTTTTACAATGCTTTGCCGCACACGTTCATTTACCATTCACCTTAGCGCTGTTAGTAGCCGGGGTTTTGCGGCGAAACGCCCGCATTTATACCACTAGTGGTAGGGATGGGGAAGCGGTAGTGCTTGCCCTTAATGT
>JAITAP010000044.1 GCA_031284065.1 Prevotellaceae bacterium | reverse complement strand
TAGGTATTAGCAACAGTAGTAATAATTAAAATAACTAACATCGTGTTCAGCTTTTCAATTGTAACCCAGTGGATAGACGAGTTTCTCCGCCAATACATGTGTAGCGGTTTGGCGTTGCTCGTGGAGTGTATTCTTATTGGATTTCTCCTGCTGGCGGCATACGCAGTGTTTGCGCTCATCCTGATATACATGGAGCGCAGGGTGTGCGCCTTTATGCAGTGCAGACTGGGGCCTAACCGCGTAGGCCCGTTCGGCATATTCCAAACGGTTGCCGATATGATAAAAATCCTCCTCAAAGAGCTTATTCATATTGACCGCGCCGACCACTTTCTGTTCCGGCTTGCGGCGTTCTTTGTGCTCGTCGCGTCGGTGGGAACGTTTGGGGCGTTGCCGTTTGCGAAAGGGTTGCAGGCGGTTGACTTCAACATTGGGGTGTTCTACCTGCTCGCCATATCGTCGCTGGGGGTGGTAGGTATCCTGCTGGCGGGCTGGTCGAGCAACAGCAAATATACCATGATTGGCGCCATGCGCAGCGGCGCGCAGCTCATCAGCTACGAGCTTTCGTGCGGGCTGTCGCTGCTCGCCGTTGTGGCGCTGTCGGGCACCATGCAGCTGTCGGAGATAGTGGCGCTACAGGCCGACTCGTGGTTTATCTTTCAGGGGCACGTGCCGGCGGTAATCGCCTTTTTCTGCTACCTCATTGCCGGCCACGCCGAAACGAACCGGGGCCCGTTTGACCTGCCCGAAGCCGAATCGGAGCTGACGGCGGGCTACCACACCGAGTACTCGGGCATACAGTTTGGCTTTTTCTACCTTGCCGAGTACATGAACATGTTTATCGTTGCCGCCATTGCCGCCACCATGTTTCTGGGCGGGTGGATGCCGCTGCACATTCCCGGATGGGAAGCCTTTAACCACGCTATGGACTACATCCCACCGGCGCTCTGGTTTTTGGGTAAGACGTTCCTGTGCGTGTTCTTTGCGCTGTGGGTGCGGTGGTCGTTCCCCCGCCTGCGCATAGACCAGCTGCTGAAGTTTGAATGGAAAATTTTGATGCCGATATGCCTCATCAACATCCTGCTAATGGCGGTATGCGTGGCGTTGCGGTAAAAAGAAAAGTACTACTATCTATGAAGCGATTACTATTTTTGCTGTTTGTCTGTCTTGCCTCCCTGAATGGCTGGGGGCAGGACATTGCCGGAGATTGGAGCGGCGTTTTGAAGCTACAAGGTGGTATTCAGCTGCGTTTGGTTTTTCATATTCAGCCAAGCGAATCGGGATACGACGCTACGATGGATAGCCCCGATCGAGGGAAAAAAGGCATTCCCGTAACCTCCGTGAGCTACGAAAATTCTGTTTTGAAGCTTACTGTTGCCTCTATTGGCGCTGAATATGAAGGCGCTTTAGGAGCAACCGGAAACATTGCAGGCACATTCAGGCAAATGGGTCAGGTTTTTCCACTGAATTTGTCGAAAGAAATTGTTGAAAAAGAGAAAGCGGCAAGACCTCAAGAGCCGGTAAAGCCGTACCCCTACTACGAGGAAGAAGTTACTTTTGAGAACAGGGAAGACGGCGTTACCTTAGCCGGCACGCTGACTTTGCCGCAAAAAGAAGGGGTTTTTCCTGCCGTTGTTTTGGTAAGCGGAAGCGGCGCCCAAAATCGCGACGAAGAGCTCTTGGGGCACAAGCCTTTTCTTGTTATTGCCGATTACCTGACAAGAAACGGAATAGCGGTACTGCGCTTCGATGACCGTGGTACAGCGGCCTCCACCGGCAATTTTGCTACAGCTACCAGCTATGATTTTTCAAAAGACGTGGAAGCCGGCGTAAAATACCTGAAGACCCGAAAAGAGATTAACAAAGCGAAAATCGGCTTGGCGGGGCATAGCGAGGGCGGAATTATTGCCCCAATGGTCGCCGCTCGAAGCAAGGACGTTGCGTTTATTGTCTTACTGGCCGGCGTGGGAACTCGTGGCGACCAACTCCTTTTGCAGCAGCAAGATTTGATTGCCGAAGCGTCCGGCGTCGGCGAAGAGGAGCGAAAACGAGCGGGAAGCATTAATAAGGGGGCATTCGATATTGTGCTGAAATCAACCGATACGGAGCAGCTAACAATCGCCCTGACCGATTATTTGAGGCAAGCCATCGAGGATATTCCGGATGCTGAAGAATCAGAAGAATCAAAAGAGACATTTATCACAACCTCCGTTACCCAGATGGCAAGCCCGTGGACGCAGTACTTCATCAGGTACGACCCGGCTCCGGTGTTGGGAAAAGTAAAGTGTCCCGTTTTGGCAATCAACGGCGGAAAAGATTTGCAAGTCCCCGCCAAGGTAAATCTGGAGGCAATCAAGGCAGCGTTGGACAGGGGTGGCAACAAGCGGGTTACAACGAAAGAATTTCCCGGGCTGAATCACCTGTTTCAGGAGTGCACAACCGGCTTGCCGGCAGAGTACGCAGCAATAGAGCAAACATTTTCGCCGGTTGCCCTGAACGAAATACTAACATGGATTAAAGTGCAAACACAATGACGCGGAGCAAGACCAATGGAGGCGAGTGCGCTCCTCGTTTTTACACCATGAAAAAAATTATGACGCTAAATATTAAACAATGAAAATGTTTCGCTACATCAAAGAAATCATTTTGGGGATATACCACTTGCTTCAGGGTATGTACATTTCGATGCTCAACATGCTGCGCCCGAAGATTACCGAAAAATATCCCGAAAATAGAAAAACAAAGGTGCACTTTGAGCGCTTCCGGGGGCTGCTGACCATGCCCCACAACGCCCAAAACCAGCATAAATGCACCGCCTGCGCCCTCTGCATGGCGAGCTGCCCCAACGGCACCATCCGCGTAATCAGCAAAAAGGTGGTGGACGAGGCAACGGGAAAGGAAAAAAGGACGCTCGACCGCTACCTCTACGACGTTGGCAGCTGCACGTTTTGCGACCTGTGCACCACCGCCTGCCCGCAGGACGCCATCGCGTGGACGCCGTTTTTTGAGCATACCGTATATACCCGCAGCAAGCTGGTAACGCAGCTCAACCGCGAAGGCTCAACGTTAGAAGTGAAAACAAAAACCGAATAGCACTCAAAGCACTATTGTGATATGGAACTGTCAAGCAACTTACTTATTTTCTACCTGCTCGCCGCATTTATCGTTGCGTCGGCCATACTTGCCGTTGCCTCGAAGCGGATAATGCGCGCGGCCACCTACCTGCTGTTTGTGCTTGTCGGCACGGCAGGGCTTTACCTGATGCTCAACTACCACTTTTTGGCGGCGGTGCAGCTCTCGGTGTACGCCGGTGGCATTTTGATACTGTTTCTCTTTGCCATCTTCCTCACCAACCCCAAGGGCGACGCCGCCGAGCCTCACGACCGGCGACGGGTGGTAATGGGCATTGCCGCCTCGCTGTGCGGCGCTGCCGTAGCCGGGTTTATCATCCTGAAGCAATTCTTTCTGTACCCCATCCCCGATACAGCTATCGGCGACCACGAGGTGAGCATGAAGGTAATCGGCACAGCCCTGATGGGCACGGGAAAATTCCAGTACCTGCTGCCGTTTGAGGCGCTAAGCGTGCTGCTGCTCGCCTGCATCATCGGGGGAATACTGATAGCAAGGAAAAGTTGAGGGAAGAGGCATACGATTTGATAACCAATAAAAATTAAAATAAATAAATTTAGTTCAAACACTATGATACCAATGAATCACTATCTGGTGGTGAGCACCATCCTGTTTTTTGTGGGAATCTACGGATTTATCGCGCGAAAAAATATGCTTGCCGTGCTCATTTCGATAGAGCTGGTGCTGAACGCCGTTGAAATCAACTTTAGCGTGTTCAACCGCTACCTGTACCCGGAGCGGCTGGAGGGAATGTTTTTTAGCCTGTTCGGCATCGCCATATCGGCGGCCGAAACGGCGGTGGCTATCGCCATCATCATCAACGTTTACCGGAATGTGCAGAATATCGACATACGGAGTATTGACAAGCTGAAAGGCTGATAAAGAGTTTTCCATTTATTCATTTACCAATTTACCTGACAAGTATATGGAATTTACCTTACTGATAGTAGCCGTTCCCCTGCTGATGTTTTTTGTGCTGGGGCTTGCGGGCGGCAAGATGAGCCACCGCGCAGCCGGCGTTGCCGGCACGCTGGGCATGGCCGTTGCCGCCGTTTTATCCTACGCGGCGGCGTTCCGCTACTTTTTTGCGGAGGGAAAGGTGGACGGCGTTTTCCAAGAAATTATCCCCATTTCCGTCGAGTGGCTGCGCTTTAGCGACAAGCTGCACATTGACCTCGGCGTGCTGCTCGACCCCATTTCGGTGATGATGCTCGTGGTAATTACCACCGTATCGCTCATGGTGCACGTGTACAGCCTTGCGTACATGCACGGCGAAAAAGGCTTTCAGCGCTACTACGCCCTGCTGTCGCTGTTCAGCTTTTCGATGCTGGGGCTGGTGGTGGCAACCAACATTTTTCAGATGTACATTTTTTGGGAGCTGGTGGGCGTTTCGTCCTACTCGCTGATAGGATTCTACTACACCAAGCCGTCGGCGGTATCGGCTTCCAAAAAAGCGTTCATTGTTACCCGCTTTGCCGATCTCGGCTTTCTCGTGGGCATCCTGCTGCTGTCCTACTACACCGGCACGTTTGACTTTGGGCTGCTGACGGGCGACAAGGCTTCGCTGGTGCTCGAGTCCACCGCCGGGCTGTCGTTCATGGGCGTGTCGGTTGCCTCGTGGGCAATGGCGCTCGTCTTCGCAGGAGGCGCGGGCAAGTCGGCAATGTTTCCGCTGCACATCTGGCTGCCCGACGCTATGGAAGGCCCCACGCCGGTATCGGCGCTCATTCACGCCGCCACGATGGTGGTAGCGGGCGTTTACCTCGTGGCGCGGCTGTTCCCCGTGTACTACTTTGCCGCCCCCGACGTGCTGGCCATGGTTGGGTACGTTGGGGCGTTTACCGCGCTGTTTGCCGCCGTGATTGCCGTCACGCAAACCGACATTAAGCGGGTGCTGGCGTTCTCCACCATTTCGCAAATTGCCTACATGATGGTGGCGCTAAGCGTTTCGGGCTACGGCGGGCACGACGGGCTGGGGTACATGGCGTCAATGTTCCACCTTTTTACCCATGCGTTCTTCAAGGCGTTGCTCTTTCTCGGCGCAGGCTCGGTGATACACGCCGTGCACAGCAACGAAATGGGCGACATGGGCAGCCTGCGAAAGCACATGCCCATTACGCACATTACGTTCCTCATTGCCTGCCTGTCCATTGCGGGTATCGTGCCGTTTTCGGGATTTTTCAGCAAGGACGAGATTTTGGCGGCGGCATTTCACCACAACCAGCTGCTGTTTGCCGTCCTGTGGGTGGTGGCAGGCCTGACGGCTTTCTACATGTTTCGCCTCTACTTCAACATTTTCTGGGGTAAGGCAAAAACCTACGACGGGCGCCACGCGCCGCACGAGTCGCCGCTGGCCATGTCGATACCACTTTTATTCCTTGCCCTGCTGACGTGCGCTACAGGTTTTATCCCGTTCTCCCAATTCGTTAGCGGCGATGGCGCTCCGTTTGCAACCCATACGGAGGGAAACATTGCGCTGGCGGGCACGCTGGCGGCGCTGGCGGGCATACTCGCGGCAACGCGGCTGTACAGAAAGGGCGGCGAACGCCCTGCAAAAATTGCCGCCTCGCTGGGCGGACTGTACCGCGCCACGCTGCGCAAGTTCTACTTGGACGAAGTATGGCTGTTCATTACCAAAAAGGTGATTTTCAGGTATTTTTCAGACCCCATTGCGTGGTTTGACAAACATGTTATTGACGGCTCAATGAACGGCATAGGCTGGGCAACCCAGCAGCTGTCGTCGTCCGTTAAGGTTTTCCAAAACGGCAAAGTGCAGTTCTACGCCTTTGTATTTGTGGCAGGTACGTTTGTGATTGCCATCTGGGCGCTGTTTTTGTAAAAGTTGAGAAGAACACGCTTTTGGGGAAAAGTTGGCGAGCAAAAGAATTTAATTGTTTGATGAATGTAGATTATGAAGTTACCGCGCCCTATTCCATATCAGGGAAGTAAGCGGAATTTGGCGGATAAAATATTGCGATTTTTTCCGTCCAAATTTGACAGACTAATAGAGCCGTTTGCCGGCTCTGCGGCAATTTCTATTGCTTCGGCTTTCTACTTTAAGGCCAACCGTTTTGTTATTCATAAACAACCTTGCTCATAATGTGTATATTTTGCGTATATTTACGCATAAGAAAGAACAAGATAGGCTATGCCGTTAGATTTTGAGATAGACAAATTGAGCCATTCTATTGAGGATGCTGTAACTGGAAAGAGTTTCTTAACTACAGTTTTGCCATTTGACAAAATCGATTTACAACGAGTAAGCAAAAAAGAGGGTTGGAAATTCAGCTGGAAAACTGAGTTTTCCAACCCTCAGAAAAGAATCTTCAAGTTGGTCATTGAGCATCAGGCAGATGTTATACACGGGTTGGTAAGTTTAAATGTTAAAACCGGATATATAGAAATACATTTAGTAGAAAATGCCCCTTTTAACATCGGTAAGAATAAAATGTACCAGGGTGTAGCTGGTAATTTAGTGGCTTATGCTTGCAAACTTTCTTTCGAACACGGATTTGATGGCAACGTATTATTTTTTGCCAAAACCAAATTAATAGCACATTATGAACAGTCTTTGGGCGCAGTGCATGTTGGAGGACAACGCATGATTATCTATACACGTGAAGCGGCTATATTAGTAAATAAATATTTTCCTGAATTTCACATAAAAAACAATGGCTATGGCATCAATTTATGATTTGGACGATGTGGGTTTTGTTGGCGGACAGTTTAAGAAACCGGAAGAAGACTCGACCTTTTTCGCAGCCTACTTTGCAAAATTAAAGGCAAACCGTGTAGCGCAGGGAAAAGAAAATCAAGAAATTACCTCTTTGCAGCAATGGACAAAAGAGACGATATTGTCGGCAAGGTGAGATATTGCAAAGAGTTTGGTAGATGCGATTTTTCCGACGAAAATAGAGCAATTTTACCTTTACGGCTCGTATGTCAAAGGAAATCCTTGCGAGTACAGCGATATTGACGTGGCGCCGGCAGGTACTCGTTGAGCGTGATGCTGATTATGTCGGTTTTTTGGACGAAATTCGGCGTACGAGGGGAATGCTGATTGGGTAGCGTGAATTTGTTTTGAAACAAAGTAATGAAAATATTGAGAAAGATTTTTAAGATTTTACTGATTATTCTTCTGGCTTTTATAGCAGCTATAGCCGGATCGAGGCTTTACAATTCATTTTCAGAGGCTCATTCTTACGAGGAAGATGTCATAAATGATGAAAAGCAGCATCCTATTACGACCAAATGGAATCATTCTACCATCGCCATGGATATTATGGAAGGTGTAGATTTGAGAGGAAAAAACGCTATAGTTACAGGAGGTTATACCGGCTTTGGAATCGAAACCACTAAAGCATTGGTTAGCGCAGGAGCACATGTTACAGTGTTGGCAAGGGATGTGGAGAGGGCTAAGAGCAATCTTCGTAAAGTGGAGAATGTAGAAATCGAATATTTTGACCTTCTGATACCGGAATCTATTGATGCTGTTGCTGAAAAGTTTCTGGCTTCAGGAAAGGCTTTACATATTTTGATTAACCATGCAGGCATTATCAATACGCCTTTAACACGGGATAAGCGAGGTTATGAATTGCAACTTGCCACAAATATGCTTGGGCACTTTGAGCTTACAGCCAAGCTTTACCCGGCGCTGGTCAAAGCGAATGGCGCAAGGATAGTCAATGTTTCATCAAGGGGACACAGAGCAGGTGGAGTTATTTTCGATGATATTAACTTCAATCACACCGAGTACAATGGAATGGTAGCGTATGCACAGTCAAAAACGGCCTTAATTCTTTTTACATTAAAGCTGGATGAGCTTGCTCAAAAAGATAGCATCAGGGCTTTTGCTGTCCACCCCGGACCAATACCCTCAACAGATATTTTTGCAGAAAGCGGCGTTGGTATTGATTCTGAATTTAAGGTGTCCCTGAAGCGGAATCTTGCTAAATTTATGCGTACTTTTAATATCACTGCATTGCAGAACTTTGTCCGCTATCCAAAGAATATTGGAGATGTTTATAAAAATGTACAGCAAGGAGCAGCCACTTCGGTTTGGTGCGCCGTAAGCGATGATTTAAAAGGGAAAGGCGGGGTCTATTGTGAAGATAGTAATATTGCAGTGGTTGTTCCTAATGGAAGTATGGCTCCTTTTGGCATCAGACCTTGGGCATTAGATATAGAAGCGGCAGAGCGTCTTTGGAAGTTGTGTGAAGAAATGACAGGGGTGAAGTTTGAAATTCAGCAGTCTTTATAAGAGCGAATTTTGAATCTGAAAAAGATACAGATAGTGAACAGCAATACGGTAACACGATAAGGTAGATAACAGCAAGCAAGACGGGCGGGATTTAATACAGGAAATCCATAAGTATTCCCCAAAAAGTGGAAGTCGGCACGTTGCTTAACTTTGCGGCAGAGAGCGCACAGCGCGATAAGATTTTGATTTATGAGAGAACGCCCCAGAGATGGCAGAATGGATAGAAAACATTAAGGCATTACGCTTATGGATAAAAAAGATGCTATAATGGCGGCGCAGCAGTACGTGGATCTTGTTCGCGCGGAGTACCCGCTTGTGCGTGCGCTGGTTTTTGGCTCGTACGCAAAGGGAGTTCACCATGCCGATAGCGATATAGATGTGGCCGTAGTCTTGAAAAATGTGGATAACCTTTTTGACGCGCAAGTTGCGCTGATGCGCCTCCGCAGCGACGACGATTTGATGATAGAGCCCCACGTGTTTCGCGAAAAAGATTTTACGACCGACAACCCGTTTGCGTACGAGGTGCTGCTATCCGGTGAGGAGTTGCGCGTTTAAAAAGTGCAGCGTTGCACCGGTAGCGGTTGCTTAACCCATTAGGTGATTATTATTTTATATAGAACAAAGTTTATTTTAATACACAG
>JAITAP010000039.1 GCA_031284065.1 Prevotellaceae bacterium | reverse complement strand
ATTCAATCGCTTTGTAATGAGGTAATGAGGTTGTGGGAGAGATTTGCATGCCATTGCTACTGAGGTTGTTTTGTTAGAGAAATGAGGTGGAAATGAGGTTTATCTCCGCCCCGCAAACGCCGCCCGTACGCCGCTCCGCCGCCGCCGTCGCATGTAGCGTATTTGCGTTTTTTCATTCCGTAGGAATGAACGCTCGGTAGAAAAGGGCAATGGTTCTCGGCGCAACACATTCCGTTAGGAATGTGCCCACAAATATTTCGGAGTCATTCCTACGGAATGACGGGTTCGGTGGCAGGGATGCTTTTCTACCGAGCGTTCCATCCCTAACGGGATGGCGCAAACGCCGCCAATGCCCCGTCGTCTCGTTAGGGACGACGCTAACACGCACAAGCGTTTCCTAATTTCCGGTTGTCTCAACGCACATTTTTGCTTAGCCTGATGGCGGCAGGGCTAACGCCTGCGGTTAAGTAAAGTATCGCCCCCAGCGGAGCTTGCTACGCAACCTTGAATTGGCTGACGCACGATAGCTCGCGCTTCGCGCAATTTCAAAATTTCTCACCCTCCTTTTTTCCCGCCAAAAATTCTTTTAAAGATAATGCGCACAACGCTGTTTAAATCGTCGGACACCTTGAGAAAGTAGAGCAGCGCTACGCTTAGCGCGGAGGCGATAGCTGTGCGGCGCACTCCATCGACCCAGGGATTGTCCAAGCTCGCCACAAAGTGGTTGACGCCTGCCACGATGAAGAAAATGATGATGAGCTTCACCATGCCAAGCGTGTAGGGGTTTCCCTTTATTTTTACCTGCACTATCCATTGCTGTACGGCGTACGAGAGCAGGCAGGTCAGCGCCGTGGCAACGGCAGCGCCGGTTATCCCCCAAGCGGGTATCAGCAGGTAGTTGGTCAAAATGCCAATGGCGGCAATGATAAACGTAAAGTACAGGCTCCAGTAGTAGTACCTTGAGAAGCTTATCAGCACGCTCCCAAAGCCGAGCGTTACGGAGACCAGCTTCGATATTCCGATGAAAAATACGACCCACTTTCCGGTCTGGTAGGTAGCGCCGTTGGGGATGACGGCAAACACGTTGTCGATATTTATCCAAATCAGCATGAAGATACATCCGCCCGTCAGCAGCTGGTTGAGGGCTACCTTTTGGTAGAGCGTCTTGGCTTTTTGAAAATCGCCTTGCTTGAGGGCGTCGGCGGCCATTGGCGAGGCAATGGCGGAGAGGGAGCGCGAGGGAATTTCTATGACGGAGGCAATGTAAAAGGCAATGGTAAACACGCCGGCGTGCTCCAGCCCGAGCTGCGAGCTGACCATGAACAAATCCAGCCTGACCAGAATTGACCCGCCCAAGGTTCCCACAATAAGGAACATTGAGTACCTGAAAATGTCCCTGCGCAGCGGTTTGCTGATGAAAGAAGCGTTGTGCCGCAGCGAAGCGCTGCCGATTTTCGGCACGTAGGCAAACATGAACAGCATGGCAAGCCCGTACACCGCAATAATCCCCCCCACCAGCCCGTTGGCGCCGACAAAGTGGTAGCCGTACAGCAGGTAAACGGCCAGCGTCAGCGCCCGGACGACAACTTCGCGGTTGAGCTTCGGCACGCTGATGCGCATGTTGACGTTGGAGTACGTTTCGAGCACCAGCAGGTAGGTGGAGAAAACTATCAGCGGGATTACCCAGTAGTAGTAGTCCACAAAGCGCGACGACTTTTCAATAAAAAAATCCGTAATGGGCTCCTTCAGGATGAGGTAAATCAGCGTAAACAGGAGGCACCCCACAAAAGGCAGCGCCATAATGTAGAAAAAAAATCCGTTGTTGTTCTTGCTGCCGTCCTTGAAGTAGGGAAAAAATCGTATTACGGACGACGACGTTCCCAGCTGGGCAAGCCCGGCAAACATGAACCCTACCTCAAGGACTACCTTTGTCAGCCCAATGTCCTCCGGTGAAAGAAACTTCGTAACGACAAACATGGTGGTCAGAAAGCCAATGAATGACCCCACGTAGGTTACAATAGTTCCCTTTATGCTTTGACGAATAATAACACCCATGTTCTTATTTACATTTTTATGCAAATATACACCTTTGCTTGTAAATCCGAAATTTTTCATGTATGTTTGCCGCCGTGAATGAAGGATGAAAATTCAAAACCAAATTGTAACAAAACATGGAAATCTCACGACGTAAATTTATTAAGACAGGTACTGCGGCCCTGGCCGGGATGGCAGTGAGCGGCAGCCTGATTGCCCGTGCCGCAGAGGGTAACGAATTGCCGGAGGCCGGCGGCGCACCGGCACACGCCGCAGGCACGCCAAGCCGCTTCAAGTCTAAGGCGGTTGACGCAGCTATTGCTGAGGTAAAGGCAAAAATAAAAGACCGGAAGCTGGCGCAAATGTTTGAGCAGTGCTTCCCCAATACGCTCAACACCACCGTAACCTACAAGCTGGTTGGCGGCAAGCCCGACGCCTTTGTGATTACCGGCGATATTCACGCCCTGTGGCTGCGCGATTCTTCGGCGCAGGTATGGCCCTACCTGCCTCTGGTAAACCGGGACGACGAGCTCAAGGCAATGGTTAACGGCTTAATTCGCCGTCAGGCGGCCTGCGTGTGCATTGACCCGTACGCCAACGCCTTCAACGACGGGCCTACCGGCGGCGAGTGGCAAAAGGATTTGACCGACATGAAGCCCGAGCTGCACGAGCGCAAGTGGGAAATAGACTCGCTGTGCTACACCATCCGCCTTGCGTATGGCTACTGGAAAGCCACCGGCGACGTATCGGCTTTTGACGGGCAGTGGCAAAAGGCGGCGCACCTCATCTACCAAACGTTTGTGGAGCAGCAGCGCAAACGGGATAAAGGCCCCTACAACTTTCAGCGGCGCACCGAGCGGCAGCTTGACACCCTGTCCAACGACGGCTGGGGAAACCCCGTCAACCCTGTCGGGCTAATCGTCTCCTCGTTTCGCCCCTCCGACGACGCTACCACCCTTAGCTTTCTTATCCCCTCCAACCTCTTTGCCATCCTGTCGCTCCGCCAGCTCTCCGAGCTGTACGCATCGGTAACCGGCGACAAGGCTTTTGCGGCGAAGTGCTCGGCGCTTGCCGACGAGGTGCAGGCTGCGGTTAACCGATACGCCATTGTGGAGCGCGCCGGATACGGAAAGGTTTACGCTTACGAGGCGGACGGCTTTGGCAACTACCTCTGCATGGACGACGCCAACGTGCCCAGCCTGCTCTCGCTGCCCTACCTTGGCTGCTGTGCGCCAACCGACCCCGTGTACCAAAATACCCGCCGCCTGATATGGAGCAAGGACAACCCCTACTTTTTTGCAGGCGCAGCCGCCGAAGGCATCGGAGGCCCCCACATTGGCTACGACTACATTTGGCCTATGAGCATCATCATGCGGGCTATGACCAGCGTCAGCGACGAGGAGATACGCCGCTGCGTGAGGACGCTGCGCGATACCGACGGCGGAACGGGCTTCATGCACGAATCCTTCCACAAGGACAACGCCTCAAAATTTACCCGAAAATGGTTTGCGTGGGCAAATACCCTGTTCGGCGAGCTAATCATCAAGCTGGCAAACGGCGGAAAAGCGCACCTGCTCGCCTGAAAAACGCCGCAACGCGCGACAAATTTCTAAGATATTTACTCTAAATCATGATAAAATACAAACGTATTCTCTTAAAGCTGAGCGGCGAAGCCCTCATGGGCAGCGACTCTTACGGCATCAGCCCCGACGTGCTCAACTCCTACGCCGAGCAAATAAAGGAAATTGTGGATATGGGCGTGCAGGTTGGCGTGGTGATTGGCGGGGGGAATATTTTTCGCGGGCTGAGCGGCGTTGACAAAGGCTTTGACCGCGTGAAGGGCGACCAAATGGGTATGCTGGCAACCGTTATCAACAGCATTGGCTTGCAGTGTGCGCTCGAGGGCAAGGGCTGCAAGGCGCGAACGTTCACCTCCGTGTTCATGGAGCCTGTGGGCGAAAGCTTTTCAAAGAACAAGGCGCTGAGCTGCATGGAGCGCGGCTACGTGGCAATCATTGGCGGCGGCACGGGCAACCCGTTCTTCACCACCGACAGCGCCTCCGCGCTACGCGCCATTGAGCTCGAGGCAAACCTGCTCCTCAAGGGCACCCGCGTGGACGGCGTGTACACCGCAGACCCCGAAAAAGACAAAACCGCCACCAAATTCGACAGCATTACCTACGACGAGGCGTACGCCAAAAACCTAAAGATTATGGACCTTGCCGCATTTGCCCTGTGCAAGGACAACGCTATTCCCATATTGGTTTTCAACATGAACACGGTGGGGAATCTGAAAAGAATTGTGCAGGGCGAAAGCGTGGGTACGCTGATACACCATTAGCGGCCATGCTCGCGCCGTTTTTTTCGCCAGACAGCGCCGAAGCCGGCTGCGATGAGGCAGGGCGAGGATGCCTTGCGGGGCCGGTGTTTGCCGCAGCCGTAATGCTGCCGCGCAGCTTTTACCATCCGCTGCTCAACGACTCCAAGCAAGTAAAAGAGGAAGACCGGGATACGCTGCGCAGCTACATTGAACAGCACGCCACAGCGTGGGCTGTGGCGCAGGCGAGCAATAACGAAATTGACAGCGTGAATATTCTCAAAGCGTCGTTTCTGGCAATGCACAGGGCTATTGCGCAGCTGAAGCAAACGCCGGAGCTCCTGCTGATAGACGGGAATCGCTTTGCGCCCTACCCCAACATCCCGCACCGCTGCATCATTAAGGGCGACGCCAAGTATGCGGGCATTGCCGCAGCCTCTATCCTTGCCAAAACCTACCGCGATGCGTTCATGCGTGAGCTGGACAAGCAATTCCCGCAGTACGCATGGCGCGAAAACAAAGGTTACCCCACAGCAAAGCACCGCGCCGCCATTGCCCTGCACGGCAGCACGCCGTTTCACCGCAAAAGCTTCAACTTGCTTGGCGAAAACGCAGCGCAGGCGAGCTTGTTCACGCTCTGACGGCAGATTTGCAAGGCATGGCTTTTTCCGCCGCCTGAATTTCCCCCCAAAATATTGCTGATATACCTAATTCATGGCGAAAAATCTTGCCGCCTATATTTCACTCACCTTCACAGCTTTTTTCTTCCCTCCCCATTTTTCTCCAATTCTGTCGAATCCGTAATACACCAGCGGAACGATGACCAGCGTCAGTATCATCGAGCTTGCCAAGCCGCCGATAACCACCCATGCCAGACCGTTTTTCCATTCGGCTCCCGCGCCTTTGGCAAGGGCAATGGGCGCCATGCCGACAATCGTCGTCAGCGTAGTCATGATAATCGGGCGGAAGCGTTTGTGCGTCGCCTCCAGCAGGGCGGCTTTCAACTCCATGCCGTCCGCTTTCAGCTGATTGGTGAAATCGACTACCAGAATGGCGTTTTTGGCGACAAGCCCCACCAGCATGATAATTCCCAAAATGGTAAACACGTTGAGCGATTGCATGGCGAGACCGAGCGCAAACAGCGCGCCAATCATAGCCAGCGGAATGGAAAACAGCACCACGAGCGGATAAATGTAGCTGTTGTACAGCGCCACCATGATGAGGTACACCAGCACGATGGAAATCAGCAGCGCCATGCCGAGCGTGCCGAAGCCTTCGCTTTGGCTTTCCATCTCGCCGCCGTACTCAATGCTGACGGACGGGGGCAGGCGCAATTCCTCAATCGCCTGTTGGACGTCTGCGCCAATATCGCCGGTGGGGCGACCTGCCGCCTGACTGCCCACAGCTACGGACGGCGCACGGTTGCGCCGCTCCAAACGCGACGCGCCAACGGATTCTTCAATCGCCGCAAGCTGCTTGAGCCTGACCTGTTGCCCCGAAACGTTTTGCACGGAGAAGTTTTCAATATCCGAAAAGTTTTTCCGGTCAAAACGGTCGAGGCGGACATTGATATCGTATTCGTTATCTTGCTGACGGAACTTGGCGTCGGTATTGCCGCTGAACGCCGTAAACAGGGCATTGCCCAGCGCGTCGAACGGAACGCCGAGCATGGACATTTTGGCGCGGTCGGGGATTATCCTGATTTCGGAGTCGCCCGTTTCGACGGACAGCTTAGCGTCCATTACGCCTTTGACCGTTGCCATACGGTCGAGGATTTGGCGGGCAACAGCCATCACGGTGTCCTGATTTTGTCCCGTTACAAAAAGTTGAATCGGCGCCTGATCCGCAACGCCCATAATATCCGTTGTTGCCGACGTTACCTTTACGCCGGCGAGCTTGCCTTGCAGCGTTAATTTCACTTCCCTGCTCAAATCAATGGACGTAATGTTGCGCCGGTCGCGGGGAACCATTTTCACCTGTATTTCGGACAAGTAAGATTGCGCCTGTCCGTTTTCGCTTGCGCCGACGGTGGTAAAAACGATTTCCACCGCAGGATTGCTTTTGATAATGCTTTCGGCTTGTTGGGCGGCAAAGTTGGATTGCTCTATGCTTGCGTCTTTGGGCAGCTCGAGGTAGATATAAAACGCCCCCTGATCGCCTCCTGCGGCAAATTCGCTGCCGATAAATCCGCCGACGACCAGAAACAGGGACGCGGCAAACAGAGCAACCGTAACGGACAGCGTTACCAGCTTGTGGGTGAACGACCACTTGAGCAGCTTGGTCATGCTTGTCGCCAGACGGTCAATTCGGCTTTCGAAGGCGTGTACGATTTTGCCTGTTAATTTTTTTGGATTCAGCCGCGTTGTTTTCCCCATGCGCGAAGCCATCAGCGCGACAAGCGTGAACGAGGTGAACAGGCTGAAAAGCGTAGCCACAGCTATGGTTACGGCAAACTGACGGAACAGGTCGGACATCGTGCCTTGCGACAGCGAGATGGGGACGAACACCACAACCAGCACCAGCGTAATGGATACTACGGTTGCCCCGATTTCGCGAATACCGTCGTAGGCGGCTTGCAGGCGGGGTTTGCCCATCTCCAGATGGCGGTGAATGTTTTCAATGACCACAATAGCGTCGTCCACCAGAATACCGACAACCAGCGTCAACGCCAGCAGCGACATCAGGTTCAGCGAAAATCCCAACAGATACATGGCGATGAAGGTCGATACCAGCGACGCGGGAATGGCTACGCTGACGATAAAGGCGTTCCGCATACTGTGCAAAAACAGCACCATACAGGCAGCCACCAGCAGGATAGCCAGAAGCAGGTCCTGCACAACCGAATTTGTGGCTTCTCTCGTAAATTCGGACTGATTGGACGCTACCGTAAATTGCAGTCCGTTTGGCTTGTGCCTGCGTTCCATTTCATGGATGGTTTCCAGCACAGCGTCGGACAGCGTTACGGCGTTGGCGTCGGCTTGCTTCTGAACGGTGATTCCAATGGAGGGCGCGCCGTTTACGCGGTTGATAACGGCGGTTTCCTTATGCGCGTCGGCGACTTCGGCAACGTCTTTCACCTTTACCGCCGCCCCGTTTGCCTGCGTTTTAAGGATAACGTTTTCAATATCGCTCACCGATTCGTACTTCCCCGACAGGCGGATAAGCGTTTCGCTGTCGTCGTCTTTGATTTTTCCTGCCGGAAAGTCGAGGTTGGAAGCAATCAGCGTGTTGCCCACGTCCATAGCGGACAAGCCGTAAGCGCTCATCCGCTCTTCGTTGAGGTTGATTTGGATTTCGCGCTCATCGCCGCCCAGCAGCTCCACGTGCGTTATTCCGGGAATACGCTCCAGCGCAGGTTTCACTTCATTTTTCATCAGGTCGAAAAATTCGGTTTCGGGCATACGGGAAGTCGCGCCGATAGCCATAATGGGCATGGAGTTCATATCAAAATTCTCAAGCGCAGGCTCTTTTACCCCTGCCGGAAATTCGCTGCGGACGGCGTTGATTTTTCGCTGTGCGCTCTGTATGGCGGCGTTTTCGTCTGTTCCGGTTTTCAGCTCAATCATCGTCAACGAAAAGCCTTCCATTGAGGTGGATTTTAACGTCTTGATTCCTTCGACCGACGACAGTGCGTCTTCTATCTTTTTTGTTACCGAGCTTTCCACATCCGACGGCGCAGCGCCGGGGTAAACCGTGCTGACGCTAATTGCCCCGAATTTCATCGGCGGAAACAGCTCCTGACTGAGATTGCTGTAGGAAAACAATCCGAAGAAGACAAGTATAACAAAGGTAACGACAACTGCCGTCGGGCGTACAATGGACAATTTCACTATATTCATTTCACTGTAATTGTTTTTAATTTCTGCGCAAAGGTATGTTCTTGGCAAATACGGATTTTGGTTTTTCGACCAAGCGGGGTGTTTGTCCGACAAGATGCGGCGGAAATTCGACAATCGCTTTCCCGATAAAAAATTGCGGCATTTGTGGCGTGAATGATAAGGACGTTTCGATAAATCCCAGGTTCTTAATGCCGCCTACGAACCGTGTACGGTCTTTCGGCGTAAACGTGTTGGCGAAGGGATTGAAAAGAAGCTCCGCGTCGTGGATCAGTTCTACAATATCATTCAACGTCAGAGGGTCGATAGCGTTTCCTGCCTGCACACTCTGCGAAGCTTTACCAATGGCGGTTTTCAGTTGCTCCATGATTTCGGGGAGCGTTCCGGGCGCATTTTGCGCCGTGTTGTTTTCTTCTGTTGACATAATTTTAAAGAATTAATTAATAAATATTACTTATTTTGATATGTTGAATTTTAATTGATTTAGTGGATATTGTGAAGTTGAGCCATGTATTCCGACAACAACCAGCACCCTGATAAAATGATTATCAGCAAAATTAAGCCTGCAATCAGCTCTTTGCTAATGACGTTTTTTGCCTTTGAGAGATAATTCTTCAAAGCTTTTCCGTTACGCACGATATGTATCAGTGCGAAAACAAGAAAAACAATCGCAGAAAAGTTGTGCATTACGTGCCAATACACTATGCAAACAGTATAAGGTTGATGGTCGGTTATTTGAAGCATAATGCCCGACGCTGCCAAGCTTATAAAAAAGAGCAACGTTACAATAGATACGAAAGCTCTGCTGTTAAATGATTTTCCTGTATTATTCATTTTCATAATTTGAACGCTGTTACTTAAAAATTAAGCAAAAACCCGATTCCGTTCATCGTAGGATACAGCGAGTAATTTATTTTTGATTTATTGCCGTTTTCCAACAGCTGATTGAAGCTACCTCCTACCGACTTCCCGATGGCATAGCCCATCAACGCACCGGAAACCACCTCAGACGCCCAATGCGAAAACAGCGAAACGCCAAGCCCCACCGCTCCGGCATAGATGTACGCTCCCCATTTGATTCGCGCCTCATCGGGGTATAGCTCCGCCAGCGTGGTTGCCATAGCAAAAGAAACAATCGTGTGGCTGCTCGGCCACCCCGAAAACACGCCCCGCTCCATAAATCCCCATGCCCAGTCCTTACTGTAATCGGTTGTGCTGCCTCTGTCGGGGTAGATATGATGTTCCATGACGCCCGGTTCGCGCCGTCCGGTAAAGGCTTTGATTCCGAAAGATACGCTCAGCGCAAGAATAGCCGACTGTCCCAGCGCCAATCCTGTTATTTGCAGCTTGACGTCTTCCGTATTTCGTCCGTGAACGTAGAGCCATAGCGGAACGGCTGCCGGCACGGCGTAACCAAGCGCGCCGAACGGCGTGCCCGAGTAGGCTACCCATTTATTATTGTAACCCATACGGTTCCATTGCCAGTCAATACCGCTTTCAATCATGCCGTAAGTTATCAGCGGTGTTGCCGCATAATTCAACCCATAATTGTACGTGAAGCTGTTCACAATGTTGCCCCCAAACTTGTGAAACAATTTTGAAAGCGGTATTACGGAAGAATTATTTGCGTGATTCCGAATGGAAAATTCCGTTGCCTTTTCCGTTAAATTTTGTCCGGCGAGGAAAGATGGAGAACAGAGTAGAAAGGTTAAAATGAAAAATTTGCTGTAGCTCATTGTATAGATTATTAAAGGTTAAAAACCGTTTCCTTTTGTTGAAGTTGAGTTAATTCAACGCTTCGTTTCCGGAGGTTGGCGGCATTCGCTTTATTGTACGACAATTCGGACGAAGGAATTTCTTTTCCCCTGTCGAAATATTTCCCTGTAACCCCCTCATATTTATCATTCGTCATATATTCAGCCAGCAACTTGCCCGATATTACAGCCGAGCTGCGCGTTCCTAAAAGCCGGGCAAGCAAAGGCGCAATGTGTTGTAGCAGCTTTTCTGCGGCATTTCGGGGTTTTGCAAGTCCGGTGTCCGCCATAAATCCGGGATTAAACGCATTTACGGTAATGCTTCTGTTTGTTTCCGCATGTAGCTTTGCCGACAATTCATACGCACAGTAAATATTACAAAGCTTTGTGGTAGAATACTTCACGCTATGGCTGTTTTTATTGGGATATGCAAATTCGAGCGCATCGGTATAGTGAAGCTTGGCAATAAGTGAGGGCGGATTGTGCTGATCGCTACTCACAAAAATAATCCGTCCGTTCTGCATATTTTTCAGCAGGAGGTTGACTAACAAAAAATGCCCTAAATGCCCCGTTCCGAAAGTCATATCGAAGCCGTCTTCCGTAGGTTTTCCGCCACCGGAAATGGCATTGCAAACAATCCCGTACAAAGGCGGAAGATTTTGTTCCGAAAACGCTTTTGCAAAATCCCGCACGGATTGCAGGGAAGACAAATCAAGACGCAATGCGTGAATATTACCGTTTTCCGTTTCGGATATTAGCTGCCGCGCTGCCGAAACTGA
>JAITAP010000154.1 GCA_031284065.1 Prevotellaceae bacterium | reverse complement strand
TACTTATTTTTATGGCAACCATAGGTATTGTTGCCTCCATTGCCGTTGCTATCGTTGCATACCGCAACAGAGAAATTTTGTTTTCCAAGCACGAACAGGCGGCTTAAGCTTGCTCCGTTGCGCAAAATCAGGGACTATTTTTGTCTTCATAATCTTGTTGGTTTTTGTTGGTGAATAAAAAATTTGTTTCCATATATTTTCATCACTGCCGGTTTTTTATTATATCGAATACATAAACACAAATAAATGTCATTATTATGGGACTAGTTCTTTTCATTGCCGCTATAGGCATAGTAGGTACAACCGCAGCCGGAGTTGTTATTTATCGCAACAGAAAAATTTTGTTTACAAGCCACCATGACATTTAGGTGTTTTTTTTACTTTTTTTGTGCAAAATCAAAAGTCATCCTAAATACGTCATCTTGCTTAACCAGCTTGAGCTTGGCGGAAAACTCCTTACCTGCCTTTGTTGCGCCGAGCGCCCGCGCTATATCTTTACCCATGCTGATTTTTCTACTACTACTGTCATTTGATGAATAAAATTAATTTGTTTTACGTGTCAACTTATTTGCTACCTTTGTGAAAGAATCGCAGAGCAAAAAGCGAACTAAAAATAAAAGCCGCCGACTTTTTGCTTGACATTGCCAAGTTAGTACTGGCAGGTGTTGTGCTATCCTCTATATTTGATGCCACTGTACCCAAAACAATGGCAATACTTTGGGGGGTAACCGCAACGTTTATTTTTACCGCTACCGGATTTTATTTGCATTTTAAATCCATTAAATAAAAGCGCTATGTTCTGGAACAATGTATTCTTTTTACTGACACTTATTGGCCTTATGGTGCTAATTGCTGTGGTGGCATGGGTCAAATTTGACGAATACCATGAGGCAAAAACGCAAGCATAGCCTCCTAAAAAAACAATACTTTTATGCTATTCGACAATGTGTTTTTTGTGCTATCAATGATTGGCATAACGCTGTTGGTTGCCACGTGGACGTGGATTTTAGTTGATAGGACAAAATCTAAAAAGCAACGCTTCGCCCGAAAGCCCACATCACCTCTTGCAGCACACTTTGGCAAGCTGAAGCGCGGGCTGGACGGAATGGAGTACCAGAAAATGATGCGCAATGACCAGTGGAGTTGACTTCTTGGCTGATTGCCTCTACTTGTTCCATAATGTTTTTCTCCTATTTTTTAATTTATTTGTACCAAATTTCAGCAATATTTATAAACCTCTACCCCTTTTTTTCTTCACGCCGCGAGCTGCCGGCTGCAAATTTTTCCGCAAATCCTGGCTGTAATTTCAACTAATAAATGCAACTTTAAAGTAAGAAAAAAACGTTCATCGAGGGCATGCCCTCGATGAACGTTTAGGAAAAATTTCTACTTTTACGTTAGTTATGCAAAAAGTACATTTATCCCGTGAGCAAAGGTACACAATTTCTGCGATGCACAAGCAGGGGTGTACCCCAAAAATGGTGGCAGCGGCGATTGGCAAGGACAAGTCCGTAGTATGCCGGGGGCTGAAGCGAAACGCCAACCACAAGGGCGCCTACTCGTTCGAGTATGCGCAAGGCATGGCGGAGCTGCGCAAAGAGCGCCTGAAAAAGCCCAGAAAGTTGCTCCCTCCGGTCAAAAAAGAAATCATTGCCTGCCTTCAGCTGGGATGGTCGCCGCAGCAAATCGTGGGCTGGATGAAGCGGAAGGGAACCCCTACCGTCAGCCATGAAGCCATCTACAAGCTCATCCGGCTGGACAGGGAGCAGGGCGGTACGCTTTACACCCATACGCGGCGCCGAATGAAGCATCGCAGGCGCTCGACGGGTAGCAAAATACCCATCAAGAATCGAACCCCAATTGACCGGCGTCCAGACATCGTGAATGAAAAAGGGCGCTTGTAATTTCAACTAACAAATGCAACTTTAAAGTAAGAAAACGTTCTTCGAAATCATGCCCTCGATGAACGTTTAGGAAAAATTTCTACTTTTACGTTGCTATGCAAAAAGTACATTTATCCCGTGAGCAAAGGTACACTGCAAATACCTCTTGTCCAAAATTCGTAGTTTCTAAAATAAGCTTTACCTTTGCAGGCTATGGTTGATTTTTCAAAAATATTATTCCAGTACTGGGGGCATCACTCGTTTCGCGCGTTGCAGGAGGAGGTGGTGCAGGCGGCGTATGACGGGCGCGATACGCTTGCGCTTATGCCTACGGGAGGCGGGAAATCGGTCTGCTTTCAGGTGCCGGCGCTGGCAAAGGAGGGTATTTGCCTTGTGGTTACGCCCCTCATTGCGCTCATGAAGGATCAGGTGGAAAATCTGCAAAAAAAAGGCATTAAGGCGCTGGCGATTTACTCCGGCATGAGCAGCCACGAGATTAAAATTGCGCTCGACAACTGCCTGTACGGAGAGTACAAGTTTCTGTACCTGTCGCCGGAGCGCCTGGGAACGGATGTGTTTAAGGCGTATGTGGCGCACATGAAGGTAAACCTGATTGCTATCGACGAGTCGCACTGCATTTCGCAGTGGGGCTACGACTTTCGCCCGTCGTACATGAAGATTGCGGAGCTGCGCGACCTTCTCCCCGGCGTGCCGATGCTGGCGCTCACCGCTACCGCTACGCCCAAGGTGGCGCAGGATATTATGGAGCGTCTCCGCTTCCGCGAAAAGCATCTCCTCAAAAAAAGCTTTGAGCGCAAAAATCTGGCCTACGTGGTGCGCCATACTGAACACAAGCGCAAGGAGCTGCTCAAAATTGCGGCGGCGGTGCCCGGCACGGCGGTGGTGTACGTGCGTACGCGCGGAGCGACGGCGGACGTGTCAAACTTTTTGCGGGAAAACGGCTTTTCGGCAGACGCCTACCACGGCGGAATGGGCAACGAAGAGCGTAGCCGCAAGCAGGATGAGTGGAAAAGCGGCGCAACGCGCATCATGGTGGCAACTAACGCATTTGGCATGGGCATTGATAAGGCCGACGTGCGCTGGGTGGCGCACATGGATATGCCCGATTCGCTCGAAGCCTACTACCAAGAAGCGGGACGCGCCGGACGCGACGAAAAAAAGGCCTACGCCGTGCTGCTCTACAGCGCCGCAACGGACAAGGCGTCGATGGACAATCGCTACGCCATTGCTTTTCCGCCAATAAAGGAGATACGGCGCGTGTACCATGCGCTGGGCAGCTTTCTGCAAATACCTACGGGAACGGGGCGCGATACGGTGCACGACTTCAACCTGGGGGAGTTCTGCTCAGCCTACAAGGTATATTTGCTTACGGCGTACAGCGCGCTGCAATTCCTGCAACGCGACGGCTACATAGAGTTCGTTGATGAGGCGAACAACCCTTCGCGCGCAATGTTTATAGCTGACCGCGACGAACTTTACAAGGTGCAGGTTGCCAACCCATCCCTGGATTTGGTCGTAAAAGCGTTGCTGCGCGCCTACACGGGACTGTTTTCGCAGTACAGCCCGATAGACGAAGCCTACATTGCACGCGCCATAGGCCTTACGCCAAACGACGTGTACAGCGCCCTCCACAAGCTGTCGCAGCTTAAGGTAATATCCTACATTCCGCGCAAAAAAACGCCCCTGATTATTTACACGGAAAACAGGCTCGACGATAAAAATTTGCGCATTACCAAAGAAAACTACGCCGACCGGAAAGAGCGATACATTCGGCGCGTTGAGCATATTTTGGCTTACGCATCCGCCAGCGACAAGTGCAGAAGCCAGCTGCTGCTGGCCTACTTTGGCGAAACCAACAGCCACCGCTGCGGACAGTGCGACGTGTGCCTTGAGCGAAAAGAACTCGACGTAAGCAAGCGTGAGCTTGACGAGCTGGTGGCGCACATCAAAAAGCTGCTGAGCGAACAACCCTTGAGCATGGAAAAGCTGGTGGACTCGCTTCCGCAAAAAGCGGAGAAGCTGTTCAAGGTAACGCGCTGGCTGCTCGATAACGAAAAAATTGACGAAAAAGCCGGAGCGTTGAGGTGGTCGGGCAAAGACAAGTAGCGCCCTGCGGTTTACGGCCTGCTGCTTGCGCAACAAAACATTCCCGAACTTTACCGGACGGCAGAGGCCTTTCAAGCCCTCACGCCCCGCCGTGAACACCCCTGCCCGTCGGGCAGGCTGCAACTTTTCCGCCATAGCGTGAGCAGGCGAGGCGCAAGAGGCGTAATGGCCGGCAGCGCGAACACCCTTAAACGCTACCAAAAGCTTTTCCGGAATGACAATTTACCGCTACTTCTTGTCGAGCCACAGCACAGCCGCGCCGGCTTGCGGATTTTTCAGCGTCAGCGTTTTTCCGGCGGCAACGGTTTCGGCTTTTTTGTCCGGCAAGCGGCTACCGCTTTTCGCATCCATCCACACCACCCTGTACTTGCCCGATTCCCGGCTCAAGTCAAGCGTTACGCTTTCCGAATCAACGTACACTATGTAGCCTCTTGCGGGGCTGTACAAAGTCGGCTTGTCCGCATTTTTCAGCGGCGGCATGGCGGCGGCGGCGGTCAGGAACTGCGCATCCCTCACGGGTACGGGCGCTAGCGAGCCGCCGGCTGTCAGCTCTGCCCATGCGTGCTGGCTTCCCTGCTCCGAAACTATTACGGCTTTGCCGGGAAATTTCTCCCTGTACTCCGCAACCGCGCGATACACCTGCGCAAACGAGGTGGGGGATGGCTTGAGCAGGCGTGCATGTTGGCGCGGCGCCAAGCTTAGCCCGCCCTGCGGAGCGTACGCTTCGCCGTTTTGCCGGTACCACCAGTAGCGAATATCGATAATGTCAACCACCGCCGCCCGCACGGTATCGGACAGGATAGCGTCCTGCACATCTTTGGTGGCGCTCAAGCCGACCAGAACGCTGCGCCCGGTTTCCCTTTCCCAGCCCGCAATTACGTCAAGCCAAAGCTGCACGAACGACAAGGGACCCGTAAATTCGTCGCTTATCAGGTGAATTACGCTGCTGTTGCCTTCAAAGTTGTCCAGACACTTGCGAATGTAGGCAACGTGCAGCGCCTTTCGGGCAGGGTTGACCGTATCGTAAAATTGCTCCGCCATAAAAATGCGCTTGTCGCCGGCGTAGGGTGGCGGCTCCGGAAACCCCGTACCGTTAATGTTGTTCGCCGTGCGCCACGGGCTATCCGCCCAGTGCGCGCCCGCCTCAATAATGTTGTGCTGAAAGTAGTGCTGCTGCACCAGCAGCAAGCCTTTTTTATCGGCAAGGTCGGCAAATTGCTTCAGGCGCAGCCAGTACCAGTGGTTATATCTGGTCAAATCGTACTTGCTCAAGCCGTCCCACGCCACGCCTTCGCCGGAGCGCGCAAACGGCTGTTCGTAGAACGGCGCCCACACGTCGCCGTCCATGCGGCGAATACGCTCGTGGTCGTCGCGCCGACGCTCATACCATAAGCCGTAGTGGTGCTCAATTCCCACAATATTTTTTTCGGGCATTTCATCCGTCAGCGCGTCCAAATCGTCCGTATATCCAAGCCCCGTGCGTCCGGGCACGTAGCGGGTAATGTGGGGTCTGGCGGTCTTTACAAAGTTGGGCTTGACGCTGCCGCTCCAGTACGGGATGCTCAGCCTGTTGCCCGCCACCAGCGCGCCGTTGCGCACCAGCCTGCCGCTTGCCAGCTCCAAAGTTCCCTGCGGCGAGGGTGATTTGGCTGCCGCCGCTTTTGCACTTTTTGCCGGTAGCGGGTTGCCCGTTCCCTCCGTTGGAATGGGGCTGCGCTGCGCCGCCTTGTCAATCCAGTCCGAAAGCGTTTGCACGGGGATTTTTGCCTGCTCCACCAGCTCTGCCGCCTGCGCCACCGCCGGGCTGCTGGTAGGGTTTGTTTTTATCAGTATGAGCTGCGCCCTGTGCTGCATGTCCCTGCCCAGGCGCTGCTCCAGCTGCGCGTAGTACAAGCTGCGCGGCTGCACATGGTTATTCGACTCCACCCAGTACCCGTTGCCGATGAACTGCGCCCAGCACCCAATAGCCCAGCACTGCGCCGTTGGCGGGCGAACGTTGTAGATTTTGGCGGCGGTGCACTGCCACAGCACGCTGTTGGCGCCCGTCCACCCCGCGCCGTGCCCGTCCTGACTGCGGTTGAAAAAGCCCAGCGCGTTGCCGTCAACGTTCACCACATCCAGCAGCACGCCCGAAGCCCAAGCGTCAATAGCGCCGCTAAAGCTGTGGGGGAGGTGCGACTCGCACTGCACAAAGGCGTTTGGACCCGGAGCGCAGTAGCCCGCCGCAAAATCGTGATACCCATGCTCCGCGTAGCACCGCTGAAAAAGCGTTTGCTGACCCAGCGTGTAAAACGAATACCGCCGCTCCGCCGCCACCTCCGATACGGGGCTGAGCGACTTGCAATCTTCCACCGTAACGCGCCTTGCCGTTTCCCACACCGCCACCGCCGAGCCTGCAAAGTGGGCAAAGTTGACCTGCCGCACCCACACATCCTGCGCATTTTCCACCACAATTGCCATCCACCGGTGCGCCTCGTCTTTTTTGTTGCTTTCATCGTAAGAGGATTGCAGCATCAGGTTTTCAACGCCGACGTTGCTCACCCGCCCCTGCCAATGAAACGCCGCCACAAAGCCCCCGCCAAAAGCCGTATCAATTGCCGTAGTGATGGGCGCGTCAAGGGTGATAAGGTTGCCGTCAACGGCGGTAATTGTTCTGTCCCACGCGAGGTCGTGGTTGCCTGCTTTCCAGCCGAGCGCGCCTATTCCGCCGCCAAAGTGGTCAACGCCCAGCGTCCGTATCCACTCCTCAGTACTTGGCCGCTGCACCAGCACATTATCGCCCACCCCAAAAGAGCGTTGCTCCACCTGCATTTGCGCTGCGCCCACAGGCACGTAAGCATCGGCTATCCTCACAGGCGTCGAAAGTTCTCTGTCGTTTTTTCCGGCAATGGTTATCAGCGTTTGGCGGTCAAGCCCGCAGCCCAGCAGCGTTGTTTTGCCCACGCCGCTACCGCGCAGCACGACCCCACTCGCGCCAATGCGCAGAGCGCCCTCCACGCGATAAACGCCCGGCTCCAGCAGCGCCGCGCCTCGCAAGCCATCCGTACCCGCCGGCAAGCTCGACACGTAGTCCAGCGCGCGCTGAATTTGCTCGGTAGCGTCGCCCGCCACAGGCGGCACGCGAACGCGAACAACAGCGGCAGGAATATCCTGCTCGCCGGCCATGTAGCCGGCATACGAAAAATCGGGAATACGGTTACCCCGCTCGTCGGGGGTATATACCAGCTGCCCGCCCCTAACCTCCACCGGACGGGGAGGAGGAGGGGTTTTCTGCGCCGTTGACGCAATCGTAACCGCGCACACCGCGATACCTGCAATAAAGGGCTTCATTTAGCTGAAAATTGAAAGTTGAATTTGTTGCAACGAGAGCATATTGCGTAACCCTGTTACGCAGCCCTCGAAAGAAAAACATGCGGCAATTGGCTGCGCCGAGCTCCGCTTCCCCGTAGGGGAATAATATCAATAGAAAAACGGCTATCTTCTCTTTCCCAATTCCCCGTAGGGGAATAATATCAATAGAAAAACGGCTATCTTCTCTTTCCCAATTTCCCGTAGGGGAATAATATCAATAGAAAAACGGCTATCTTCTCCCTTCCCGCTTCCCCGTAGGGGAATAATATCAATAGAAAAACGGCTATCTTCTCTTTCCCAATTCCCCGTAGGGGAATAATATCAATAGAGAAACGGCTATCTTCTCTTTCCCAATTCCCCGTAGGGGAATAATATCAATAGAAAAACGGCTATCTTCTCTTTTCCAATTCCCCGTAGGGGATTAATAGAAAATGACGATGCTATTAAAGCCCTACGGGCTATTGGCGAAAAAAGGGTAGCCATTTTCTATTGATATTATTCCCCTACGGGGAATTGAGAACAATTGCAATCCATCAAAAATTATCACTACTGACCGACAAACTTGGAAATTTGCCGATTTTTATTTATTATCATATTGATTTTTAGCTGTTTGATTTTTCATTTCAAAAGCCCACCTCCCCCCTAAAAAAGAGCCAACGG
>JAITAP010000214.1 GCA_031284065.1 Prevotellaceae bacterium | reverse complement strand
TTTTGCCGCTGCCGACAGCTTTACCGTCTCAACGGCTTCCTTCACGTCGTGCACGCGGAGAATGTCGGCGCCTTTGGCGAGCGCCAGCATGTTGAGCGCGGTGGTGCCGTTGAGCGCGTCCGACGGGGGTACGCTCAGCGTTCGCTGCACCATAGACTTGCGCGAAAGTCCGGCGAGCAAAGGTAGCTCAAAAATTTCAAATTCTTCCATACGCGCCAGCAGCTCAAAATTTTGCTCCGTTGTTTTGGCAAATCCGAAGCCGGGGTCGAGGATAACGTCGGATACGCCGGCGGCGTGCAGCGTGTTCACCTTTTCCGACAGGTAGAGCGTTACCTCCTCCATCAGGTTGGCATAGCTCGTTTGCTGCGGCATGGTTTGCGGCGTTCCGCGCATGTGCATCAGCACGTAGGGGAGGCTGAGCTCGGCAGCGGCTTCAAACATTTCCGCGTCGAGCTGCCCGCCGGAAATGTCGTTGACTATCACCGCGCCAAACTGCGCTACGACCTCGCGCACGACCGCTGCGCGGAACGTATCAACGGAAACGATAGCGTGGGGAAACTTGCCCCGCACAACTTCCAGCGCAAAGCACAGGCGGCGCAGCTCTTCCGCCGGCGACACCGCGTCTGCCCCCGGCCGCGTGGAGTAGGCCCCAACGTCGATAATGGCGGCGCCGTCATTCAGCATTTTGTACGCACGCGCCGCCACAGCGTCGGCGGAGTCGGCGCGGCTGCCCGGAAAAAAAGAGTCGGGGGTAACGTTCAAAATGCCCATAACGACGGGCGTTGTAAGGTCGAGCTGCTGTGCGCCGCAGCGCAGGTGTGTTTTTTTTTGCAAAAAACGACGGTCATCTTCCATTTGCGCGGGGTTTTTGTTAATTTTGCAGGGCAAAGTTACTCATTTTGCGGACAAAATTACCCATTTTTTGAGAGCGCTCATGAATTTTATTGCCATAGAGGGACTTGACGGCGCGGGAAAATCTACGCAGGTTGCGCTGCTGCAACAGCGGTTGCAGCGCCTTGGCGCGCGCTGCAAGTACCTGCATTTTCCGCAAATAACATCTAAAATCTGGGGAGAGCTGATTGCAAGATTTCTGCGCGGCGACTTGGGAAAAATTGACGAAGTAAACCCCTACCTTGTGGCGCTCCTCTACGCCGAAGACCGCCGCGCCGCCGCCGACGAGATAAGAGGCTGGATAGAGGAGGGATATTTTGTGATTGTTGACCGCTACGTGTACTCCAACGTTGCGTTTCAGTGCGCCAAGCTGTCCGACGCCGGCGAGCGCGGCAAGCTGCGCGAGTGGATTTTGCACCTCGAGTACGAGCGCTTCAAAATTCCCAAGCCGCAGCTGAGCTTGTTTTTGGACGTGCCCTTTTCGTTTACGCAGGAAAAACTTTCGGGGCGCAGGGACGGCGACGACCGGCAGTACCTCGACGGAAAGGAGGATATACACGAAGCCGACCTTGACTTTCAGCAAAGGGTGCGTAGCGTGTACCTTGCGCAGCAAACGCTCGACCCTGATTTTTGTATCATCACCTGCTACTCGGAGCAAGGCGAAATGCTGGAGCCCGACGGCACGTTTAGTAAAATAATCAATAAAATCAATTTTCCATGAACAGAGTTGCACGCACAGGAGTTACCATTTGCCGCCTGCCGGTGGGGGCGCTATTCGTATTTTCGGGCTTCGTAAAAGCCATCGACCCGCTGGGGTCAACCTACAAGATTGCCGAATACCTTGAGGCTTTTGGCATGAATTTTTTTGAGCCGGCCGCGCTTTACCTGGGCGTACTGCAAAATGCCGTAGAGATAGCCATTGGGTTGTGCCTCCTCATGGGCGTACGCATGAAGCTTGCTTCGTGGGCGCTGATGCTTTTCATGTCGTTCTACACCGCGCTTACGCTTGCTTTGGCAATCTTCAACCCCGTGTCGGACTGCGGCTGCTTTGGCGACGCCATTAAGCTGACCAACTGGCAAACGTTTTTCAAAAACCTGATTCTTTTTGTGCCTACGCTCGCTATTTTCAGCGCCCGCAACAAGTACAGGAGCTTTGTCGGCGCACCGCTGGAGTGGCTGTACGTTGCGCTGTTCTTTGCCGGCGCGTTTGCGCTGTCGTCGCACTGCTACAAGCATCTCCCGCCGCTCGACTTCATGCCCTACCACGTGGGGCAACACCTCCCCACGGCCATGTCCATCCCCGAAGGCGCGCCGCACGACGAGTACAGCACGACGCTCATCTACGCCAAAGACGGCAAGGAGCAGGAATTTTCCGATACCGACTTCCCCTGGCAGGACAGCACGTGGGTGTTTGTCGATAGCAAATCGACGCTGGTGAAAAAGGGCTACACGCCGCCGGTGCACAACTTTTCCATTACCCACTACACGGACGGCGATATTACGGATGATGTGCTGACGGCAGAGTACGCCTTTTTGCTGGTTGCGCCCAAGCTGGAAAAGGCGGACGAGTGCGACTGGGGGCGGATAAAGAGCCTCGCCGCCTTTGCCGCGAGCAAGGGCTACACGTTTCTTGGCCTCACCTCGTCCACGCAGGGCTACGCAGAGGAGTTCGGCAAGAAGCACGCGCTCAACTTTGACTTTTGCAGCGCGGACGAAACCACGCTCAAATCGATGGTGCGCGCGCATCCGGGGCTGGCGCTGCTGTACCGCGGCACGGTGGCGGGCAAGTGGAGCCACCGCGATATTCCGCCGGCAGAGGCTTTTGGCGAAAACCCGCTGGCAAACAACCTCAACATGCTCCGCCAAACCGGTGAAAGCGCCGCAGGCTATGCGTACATCCTTGCCTGCGTAGCCGCGCTGCTCCTGCTCGTTTTGCCCGGCTGCAAGAGAAAGCCCGCAAGGCGGTGAGAGAGGTTTTTGAATTAGCGGAAGCTTCCTTTAGTCTTCCTTTGTAAAAAATAAATTCCAAGAAAACAACGTACAATTTCATTCATACCTTTTTAATCATGAAAAAAATACCTGCAAAAGCGCCGAATGTAAGGTCGCTCCTGCTGTTGTGCACGCTTTGCTGTTGCCCTGCGTTTCTTTTTGCGCAGGCAAGCGCTGTGTTTACGCTGAAAAATTCAGCTGCGTTCAATCGGGTCAACGAAGTGGTGGAAGTTTCCGTTGCCCCCGAAGTCTTTGGGTCGCTGTCTTCGCTGGCGCTGTACGATGAGAGCAACGCTGTGGTACCCTATCAGGCTTTGCCCGCCGAAAAGAAAATTATTTTCCAAGCCACCGTGAACGCCTCCTCAACGGCTTCCTACACGCTGAAAGCGGGTACGCCGACGGCAGCGGCTGCCAAAACGTACGGCCGACAGGTCGCCGCCCGCTACGACGACGCTGCATGGGAAAATGATTTGGCGGCCTACCGCATGTACAGCAAGAAATTGCTCGCCTCAGAGCCCAACACCGCCAACGGGGTGGACTTGTGGCTGAAAAAGCAGGACAGCCCGATTATTGATAAAATGTACACTTATGCCGACTACCACTCGGAGCAACCGGAAGGGGTGGACGCCTACTCGGTGGACGGCAAAACTTTGGGCGGCGGCGGCGTTGCGGCTTACGCCAACAGCAAGCTGTGGCTGCACAACCCGTACGATGAGTACCGGCTAATTGCCAGTGGTCCTCTCCGCACGGAGTTTTTGCTCACCTACAACAACGTGGAGGTTGACGGCGACTTTTACACAAAAACCGTCCGCATAACCACCAACGCCAACGGCTTGCTCAACAAAGCTGTGGTGAAGTACAAGGGAAAGGTAAAGGCAATGAAGCTGGCGGCGGGCATTTATAAACATTCGGCGGCCAAGTTCGGCAACGCCAATCCGCAAATTTTTAAGTCTGAGCCTAACCTCATCGGCTTTGCCGAGAGCAAGAGCGAAGGAACCGTAACCTCGCCCAACGCCCGCGTATTCGAGGGCGTTTACATGCCCGGAGTTACTACGGTGAGCGACGACGTGAGCGACCATCTGGTTATCATGTCCGACTACGTGGTGGGCACGGAGTTTACCTACTACTTTGGCGGCGGGTGGAATGTCTTTCCCACCGGAAGATACGCCACCGATAACGACTGGTTTAACGCGCTGAGGCAGCTCAAGGAGGCCGCCGCAAAGCCGCTCTGCAAAGCGTTTCCCACAAAGGCAGAGGTGGTAAACACGGCTGTGGGCGTAAATAACGCATGGATAGCCAAAAACACGTCGCCGGGGAATAACCTGTGGGCAAGGTCGGTGTATAACGCCGGAAATATCGACTTTTATAAGGTTTACCCCGAAAAGTCGTACCTGAAGTACGCCAACCTGTGGGCTACAACCAACAATTGGGCGGTAAGCGGCGGGCCAAGCACCGGCGACGCAGACAACCACACCTGCGGCCAAACGTACATTGACCTCTACCGCATGGACGCTGTCAAAGACCCGAAAAAAATAGAGGCCATCAAAGCCGCCATAGACTACCGGATAGCCAACAACCCAAAGTCGGACGACTGGTGGTGGATAGACGCCATGCTTATGGCAATGCCTACGCTTGCGCGGCTGGGAACGGTTTATAACGACGCAAGGTACTACGACAAAATGTACGCCCTGTTCTCTCACCTCCGCGACAGCCTGATAGTTGTGCCTGCCCGCGCCAACCTGTGGCCGGTAGATTACCAAACCCAGTACGGCAGAGGCCCCATTCTCAGCGGGTACGAAGCGCACTGCGGCCTGTTTAACGAAGCGGACGGGCTCTGGTGGCGCGATTGGGGCTTTCAGCCCAGCGTGCCGCCCAAGAAAGATCCTTACGATTCGAGCGTGGACGTTCCCAAGCAATCGCCAAACGGCAAAAATGTGTACTGGTCGCGGGGCAACGGCTGGGCGATAGCCGCCATGACGCGTACGCTCCAGCTGCTGCCGGCAACCGACGCGCACCGGCAGGAGTACATCAGCATTTTGACAAAGATGGCTGCCGCGCTGAAGAGCCGCCAAAGGGATGACGGATTCTGGAACATGAATTTGGATGATGAGCGCGATGAGCCCGGACCGGAAACCAGCGGGACGGCGCTGTTTGCCTACGGCATAGCTTGGGGTATCAATGCAGGCTTGCTGGATAGGGACGAATACCTGCCCGTAGTGGCTAAGGCTTGGGAGGGCTTGGCTACCATCGCCGTGCAGCCGAATGGCGATTTGAAGTTTACGCAAAACGTAGGCGAAAAGCCCATTCCGGTTAGCCAGCTTGCGAGTGGCTCCGTCGATTTTGGCGTAGGCGCGTTCCTTTTAGCCGCGAGCGAGGTGGTGAAGCTGGCCTCCGGCGATATGCCCGAAATCCCCGCAGAGCCTTTGGAGCTGGAGGCGGTGAGCCTGAAAGACGCTACCCATCTGGAGGTAACATTTGACAGGGAACTTGATACGCTTTCCGCCAAAACGACGGCAAGCTACAGCGTCAACGGCGTTACCGCAGCGGCTGCGGAGCTTAGCGGCGCAAGGACGGTAACGCTCACGCTTGGTCAAGCGCTGGACTACGGTCGCTACACGCTTTTTGCAAGCAACGTCAAAAGCGCGGACGACAATTTTGTTGACCCCACAGCGGGCAAAGTATTCGTTTACCCCGTGCCGCTTACGCCGCCTGCGCCGCAGGTTACGGTTACCGCCATCGGCAACCAGAGCGGAAATCCGCCAGCCAATACCGTTGACAATGACCTGAGCACCCGCTGGGCGCAAGCCGGTTTTGGGCAGTGGATAAAGTACGATTTGCAGCGGGAAGACAGCGTTTGGGCGGTGGATATAGCTTTCCATCTGGGAAACCAGCGGACGGCGTACTTCGACGTTGAGCTTTCTTTGGACAATGCCACCTTTACCAAAGTACTTTCAGACGGCAAATCCAGCGGGCTGACCGCCGAAATGGAGCGATATACCTTTCCGTCGCAGCGGGCGCGGTACGTGAGGATAGTATGCAACAGCAACTCTGCGGGCGGAGAAAACTGGAACAGCGTTACTGAGGTGCGCATCCCAACGCTGCCTCCCGCCGACGCGCAGAGCGTTGAGGTCGAAGAGGTGATTATGCAAAGTATACGGGAGGCCGAGTGGGAAAAAGTGGAGGACGTAAGCGCACTCAACGCCGAAGCTGAGGGGCTTTTGTCAACGCTTCGGGCCAACGGCTCGTGGGCTGATATTCCCTACGACAGCAGAGAGCAAACCAACTGGGAGCCTGTCAACCACCTCGACCGCCTGAAAAAGTTGGCGCTTGCCTATACGCTCTCCACCTCTTCCTGCGCCGGAAACAGCGATTTGCACGCCAAAATCAGCGCCGCCCTCGACTATTGGCACACCAGCGACCCGCGCAGCTCCAACTGGTACATGCAGCAAATCGGGTGCCCGCAGCGGGTGGGCGTTATCCTTATCCTGATGCGCGCCGGTGCGGTTCCCCTGCCGGACGGGCTGGAAAACAAAATGACGCAGCGGATGAAGGATATTGGCGGACGACCCGACCAGAGCGGCTCGCAGGGCACGGGCGCAAACAAGATAGACATTGCCACCCACTGGATTTACAGAGCCTGCCTGACCAAAAATGCCGCCGATTTGGCTTTCGGGGCGCAGCAGGTGTACCTGCCCATTGAGCTGACAACGGCAACGGAGGGCTTGCAGCACGATTTGTCCATCATGCAGCACGGCCCGCAATTCTACACCGGAGGGTACGGGTCGAGCTTTGCGGGAAACGTGGTCAACATTGCCGTTTGCCTGCGGGAAACGCCGTATGCCATGTCCGGCGAAAAGCTCAACCTGCTGACCCGCTTCGTGCGAGAATCCTACATGCGGATTATCAGGGGCAAATATTTTTTGTACAACGTGCTGGGGAGAGGGCTGGCGCGTCCCGACGCCTTAGACCAGTCCTCGCTTGCGGGGCTGTTTGGCAAGACGAAATTCCTCGACCCAAGCAACGCCGCGCTCTACGATTCTGCCGTAGTGCGGCTGAAGGGAACAGCGCACGGAGGCTACGGGCTTGAGAGGAAGCATACGCACTTCTTTTGCGCGGATTATACGCTCTACACCTCGCCGGAGTACACTTTTGACGTGCGCACGGTCTCTACCCGCACCTACCGCAACGAAAACGGCAACGGCGAAAACCTTAAGGGGTACTTCCTTGCCGACGGCGCTACCGCCATTGCTGTGGACGGGGATGAGTACGTGGACATTTTCCCCGTGTGGGAGTGGACAAAAATCCCCGGGGTTACCGCTCCGCAAAAAACGTCCATCCCCAAGCCTGCGGAGTGGGGAACTTTCGGCACGTCCGGATTTGCGGGCGGGGTAACCGACAGCGTTTACGGCGCAAGCGCGTACGCCCTGAACGACCAAAGCAACGGCGTAAACACTGCCGCAAAAAAAGCGTGGTTTTTTTTTGGCAAAGAAATAGTGTGCCTGGGGGCGGGCATACAGTCTTCGGCGGCGGAGCAAATTAGTACCACCGTAAACCAGTGCCTGCTCAAAGGAGCGGTAACCGTTTCCCTTGGCGGAGCCGAAACCGTTGCGGCGGCGGGCGGCAGCTACGACTACCGCAGCGCCGGATGGATACACCACAACAAGGTGGGCTACATTTTTCCGCAGGGCGGAACCCTCAAGCTGGAAACCCGGGAGCAGCAGGGCAGCTGGAGCGCCATCAACACAGCGTACACCGGCAGCGTAACCAAAAGCGTCTTTAAGCTTTGGTTTGACCACGCCGTGAAGCCCTCCGGCGGCAGCTACGCCTACATTGTGCTGCCAAACGTGGACGCAAGCGGCGTAAAGTCGTACAGCGCAAGCGACGTCGAAATACTTGCCAACACCGACTCCGTGCAGGCGGTGCGGCACAAAGCGCAGGGCATGGTGCAGGCCATATTCTACAAGGCGGCAACCCTTGCCGCCTCCGGCTTCACCCTCCGCACCGACAAGGCCTGCGCTGTGATGCTGAAAAATGTTGCCGCCGCTTCGGTCAAGGTGCACGTTGCCGACCCCTCGCAATCCGCCTCCACGCTTAAGCTGCGCTTCTCCTCCACCGCGCTGCCCGACGAAAGGGAGTTGGAGTGCGCGCTGCCCCAGCCGCCCTGCAAGGGAGCTTCGGCGAGCTTTACCATCGACATTTACACGCCAGGCCCCGCCGTAACCGCCGAAGTTGTTGCCTTTGCCGCAATAGAAGACGCTTTTGTTCGCGGCGGATACGTCAATCAAGGACAAAATCCCATCATAGAGGTTAAGGAAGATAACGGCGACGACTACCGTCGGCACGCCTACCTCAAGTTCTCTTTGAGCAACATTCGCCCCGATTCTGTTGAAAAAGTAGAGCTGGCGCTGTCTATTGAGAGCGCGGGAACTCGCATTGCCTACACAGAGTGGCTGTTCAGCAGGGTAAGTGACGACAGCTGGACGGAAACCGGTATTCTGTGGACAAACAAGCCCGCCCCCGACAGCCCTCCGATAGACACAGTTGCCGGATTTGCCGCAGGCGAGGTGGTTGTGGACGTAACGGAGCTTATTTTGCAGGAAATTGCCAACGGCGACAGCGTGCTGACCATTCAAATCCGCTCCACCAAAAGGGATGACGGAACGACATGGGTAAATTTCCACTCGCGCGAGGCGAGCGACGCCGCCAAGCGTCCGCAGCTGCGCGTGGAGAAAAAGGTAAATGCAGTTGCCGTAAGCTTTAGCGTTTCTCCGGGCGTTACGGTAATCTATCCCCCCGTTGGCAGCCCCTGCCGGGTATTGTACGGCGGCTCGCTGACGCTCCGCTTTACGGTGGATTCGGGCTACGAAAATCCTGAGGTAACCGCAGGCGGCGCACCCCATCCCCTTGACGCGCCGGACGCCGCCGGCGTTTACACCGCAACCATCCCCAACCTGACTTCCGATATTGCCATAGGCATAACCGCTGCCGTTGTCGCTGTTGTTCCGCCACCCACCCCACCTGCTACCGGCATTGCTGACGTTGCCGCCAACGACCCGGTGGTAAAAACGGAGCTGTACAACATGCAGGGGCAGGAAGTCCGCGAAATTCTGCTCCCCGGCGTTTACATTGTAAAAAAACGCCACGCATCCGGAAAGGTAACGGTAGCAAAGGAGCTGAGAACTCCCCAGCGGTAATCCACGCCATTCCATCGCCACTCCGTCGCCTCTTTCGCCATTCCGTCGCCACTTTCGCCAAACTCCGTCGCCACTTTCGACATTCCGAGCGAAGCGAGGAATCTCCCACCCTGCCGCCAAACGCTGGGCGTTGCCGCGCCCGCGTAGAACCGGCTTACGTCCCCCCCCTGTTAATTACTATTTTTCCGGTTTTCTATTCGGCAAGGCAGGAATTTTTGTACTTTTACCCTGAAAATTTTCATATAAAAAACCCCGCATACCATGTTCGTTCACCTTCACGTTCACACGGAGTACTCCATTCTCGACGGCGCGTCAAAAATCTCCCACCTTGTTGACAAGGCCATTGCCGACGGCATGAAGGCTGTGGCCATAACCGACCACGGCAACATGTACGGCGTGAAGGAGTTTTTTGACTACATCGCAAAAAAGAACGGCGACCTGAATAAGTCCATTGCGGCTATCGAAAAGCAAGTAGAGGAAGCGGAGCAAAAGGGCGAGGGCATTGCCGCGCTCAGGCTACAGCTGCACGAGGTAAAGGCAAAACGCTTTAAGCCCATCATTGGCTGCGAGGTGTACGTGGCTACGGAGAGCCGGTTTGACAGAAAAGGAAGGGATGACCTCAGCGGCGACCACCTCATTTTGCTGGCAAAAAACAAAGCCGGATACCACAACCTTATGAAGCTCGTATCGCTGGGCTTTCTGGAGGGATTTTACGGCAAACCGCGCATTGATAAGGAAATTCTGGAAAAGTACCACGAGGGGCTTATCGTTTCGTCGGCGTGCCTGGGCGGGGAAATTCCGCAGTACATCCAGAAAAACGATTTGGCAAGCGCCGAAAAAAATATCCTGTGGTTCAAGGCGCTGTTTGGCGACGACTACTACTTGGAGCTGCAACGGCACAAAGCTACCGACCCTACGGCCGAGCATAGCGTTTACCCAAAGCAGCAGCTCGTCAACGAAAAGCTGGTGGAGCTGGGGCAAAGGCTGGGCGTGAAGTGCATTGCCACCAACGACGTGCACTTTGTGAACGAAAATGAGGCGCAGGCGCACGACCGCCTGCTGTGCATCAGCACCGCCGCCGACGTGAACGACCCCTCGCGCATGCGCTACACGAGGCAGGAGTGGTTCAAAAGCGCCGCCGAAATGCAGGCGCTCTTCGCCGATATTCCCGAGGCGCTGGCCAACACGCTCGAAGTAGCCGACAAGGTAGAATTTTACGACATCAACAGCCGGGCTATCATGCCCAAGTTCCCGCTGCCCGAAGGGTTTGAGCACGACGGCGACTACCTGCGCCACCTCGCCTACAACGGCGTGGAAAAGGGCAACGTGCCGGGCGCAAAGAGGCGTTACCCCGAAATTACGCAGGAAATAAAAGACCGCATAGACTTTGAGCTGGATACCATGATTAACATGGGCTTTCCGGGCTACTTTCTCATTGTGCAGGATTTTATCGCGGCAGCCCGCGAAATGGGCGTGTGGGTTGGCCCCGGGCGAGGCTCGGCGGCCGGCTCGGTGGTGGCGTACTGCCTCCGCATTACCGATATTGACCCCCTCAAGTACGACCTGCTGTTTGAGCGCTTCCTTAACCCCGACAGAATCTCCATGCCCGACATCGACATTGACTTTGACGATAACGGGCGCGACAAGGTCTTGCAGTACGTTACCGACAAGTACGGCAAAGAAAAGGTGGCGCAGATTGTAACGTTCGGCACAATGGCTGCCAAGTCTGCCATCAAGGACGTGGCGCGCGTGCAGAAGCTGCCGCTGCAAGAGAGCAACCGCCTCTCAGCCCTTATAGACCAGCTGCCGCGCAACGCCGCCTCAGTAAAAAACGCGGTGGAGAGTATTCCGGAGATGAAGGCTGCCGCAGAATCGAGAGACCCGCTGATGAGCGACACCATCAAGTTTGCGCAAATACTCGAGGGAACGGTGCGCAACGTAGGCGTGCACGCGTGCGGCGTCATCATCGGCGCAGACGACCTCGCCAACTTTGTGCCCATCAGCACCACAGAGGATAAGGACAACAGCGCCGGCAGGGAGAAAAAAAGAATCGCCGTAACGCAGTACGAAGGCGCAAAGGTAGAGGACGTGGGGCTGATAAAAATGGACTTTCTGGGGCTGAAAACCCTCTCCATCCTCAAGGAGGCTGTGGCCAACATAAAGCAGAGCCGCAGCGTTGACGTCGATATCGACAACATCCCGATTGACGACAAGGCAACCTACGAGCTGTACAGCCGCGGCAACACCATTGGCACGTTCCAGTTTGAAAGCGACGGTATGCGCAAGCACCTGCGAAACCTCCAACCCACAAAGTTTGAAGACCTCATCGCCATGAACGCCCTGTACCGCCCGGGCCCTATGGGCTACATCCCCGACTTTATCGACCGCAAGCAGGGGCGCAAAAAGATAACCTACGACATCCCCGACATGGAGGAATTTCTGAACGAAACGTACGGCATTACCGTGTATCAGGAGCAGGTCATGCTACTGTCGCGCAAGCTCGCGGGGTTCACGCGCGGGGAGAGCGACGAGCTGCGAAAGGCTATGGGGAAAAAAATCAGGGAAAAGCTGGACAAGCTGAAGCCGAAGTTTCTGGAGGGATGCAAGAGCCGAAAGCACGACGAAAATATTGTCGAGAAAATCTGGAGCGACTGGACGGCGTTTGCCGAATACGCATTCAACAAGTCGCACGCCACCTGCTACTCGTGGGTAGCCTACCAAACCGCCTACCTCAAGGCCAACTACCCGTCGGAGTACATGGCGGCGCTGCTCAGCTGCAACCTCTCCAACATCGACGAAGTGTCGAAATTCATGGACGAATGCCGCTACATGAACATCGCCGTGCTCAGCCCCGACGTGAACGAAAGCTTGCTCACGTTCACCGTAAACAAGGACGGAAACATCCGCTTTGGGCTGGGCGCCATAAAAGGCGTGGGCGAAAATGCCGTTATCAACATCATTGAGGAGCGCAAGGCGCACGGGGCGTTCAGGAGCATCTACGACCTTGTGGAGCGCGTCAACCTGCAATCGTGCAACAAAAAAACGCTCGAATCCCTTGCCGGCTCGGGTGCGCTGGACAGCCTCAAAATAGACAGGCCAGCGTACACGATACCCGCAGGCAGCGACGGCGCTACGTTTGTTGACGCTCTCATACGCTTTGGCACGTTGCAGCAGCAGAGCAAAAACTCGCAGCAGCAATCGCTTTTTGGCGGAAGCGCAGACATCGACGTGGTGCAGCAACCCAAGCCTCCGGCAGTACCCGCCGACATGAACAAGCTGACAATGCTCAACCGGGAGCGAGAGCTCGTCGGCATATACCTCTCCTCGCACCCGCTCGACGAATTCGCAACCGTAATGCAGCAAATGGCCAACTGTAACGTTTCCGCTTTTGGAAACCTCGACGCGCTCTACGGCAGAAGCCTGAAGCTGGCCGGGCTGGTAACCAAAGCGACGGAGTACATGACAAAAAACAACAACCCCTACGGAAGGCTAACCATAGAAGACTTTTCGGGCAGCCACGAATTTACAATGTTCGGGAACGACTACCTCACGTTCAAGCAGTACTTTAAGGAAGGCTATGCGCTGTTTATTCACGCTACGGTGCAGGAGAGGAGAAAATTTGGCGGCGCACAGCAGCAAAGCAGCGGACCCGCGCCAAGAGAGCTGGAGGTGAAAGTTACCAAAATGGAGCTCCTGAGCGAAATCATGAAGCAGGGGATTAAGAAAATTACGGCCACCATCGACATTGGCGACATAAACGGAATGTTTATCGACGAGCTTGCGGACAACCTTGCCGCGCAGCCCCAAGGCTCGGCGAGGTTTTGCCTCAAAGTGTTCGACGCGGAGCACGGCGTTAAGGTAGAGCTCTTTTCGCGCAAGCACTTGGTAACCTTTACCAAAGAGCTCGACAGATTTTTAACCGAAAATCACCTCAACTTTTCCATTGCATAAATGCTGAACCTCGCCGGCATAAGAGTTGAGGGTTGAGAATTGAAAATTGAGGGTTGAGAATTGAGGGTTGAGAGTTGAGAATTGAGGGTTGAGAGTTATTGCTTGCGCCCCAAGTCCCGCAGGGAGTTAAGCCCTGAAAGGGCGTAATCATTAGCGCAGGGCAACGCCCTGCGAAGAAAATGCGGTACGTCTGCCCCAAAAGCCCCAACGGGGCGTAATCAATTTGCGGAAATAAACGGATTTCGCCCTTTCAGGGCTTGGGGGCGGCGCGGGGCGCGGCGTTCGTAGGGCGTTGCCCTACGCTAATGATTACGCCCTTTCAGGGCTTGGGGGGAGACGCGGGGGCGCGGCGTTCGTAGGGCGTTGCCCTACGCTAATGATTACGCCCTTTCAGGGCTTGGGGGAG
>JAITAP010000127.1 GCA_031284065.1 Prevotellaceae bacterium | reverse complement strand
TGCGAGTACATTTCGGACAAATCCGGCGGCCGGGCTTGCGTGCGCGATGTGATAGAGCAAACGCTCAAGCTGCAAGGCAAATGGAATTTACCCTCCGGCGCAAGCCAAGCGTCAAATTAAGTAGGAATTAAGAATAAAAATCATCTGCCCGGTAGCGCCGTATTGTATGTTTAGCACATAAATGGCGCAGATTAAGCGGATTTATGCAGCCAATCTGTGTAATCGCTTGATCTGCGCCATCTGCGTGCTAAAACAACCTCTAATTCCTAATTCGTAATTTTTAACCTCCCCAGCGCATCTTTCATACTTTTCATAGCCTTTTCCAAGTTTGCGTCGGAGGTGGCGTAGGAGAGGCGAATACAGGTAGGCTCGCCGAAGGCGTCGCCGGGCACGCCGGACACGAGCGCCTTGTCCAGCAGGTAAAGGCACATGTCCATGTCGGTTTGGATGGTTACGCTGCCGTCGCTTTTGCCAAAAAACGAGCTGACGTCGGGAAAAACGTAAAATGCGCCCTCCGGCACGTTGCACTTCACGCCCGGCATTTCGTTCAGCCACTTGATAACCAAATCGCGGCGACGCTTAAAGGCCACCGTCATATCCTTTGTCGGCGTATTGTCCTGCGTGAGCGCGGCTACGGCGGCGCGCTGCGCAATGCTCGACGGGTTGGAGGTGAACTGTCCTTGCAGCTTTGAGCAAGCTTTTGTGAGCCACAGCGGAGCCGCGAGGTAGCCAATGCGGTAGCCGGTCATGGCGTACGCCTTCGACACGCCGTTGATGAGCACAACCTTATCCTTTACGTTGGCAAACTGGGCAATGCTCTCGTGCTTGCCCACAAAGTTGATATGCTCATAAATTTCGTCGGAGATAATAAAAATGCGGTCGTGCTTGGCAATAACATCAGCCAGCGCCTTAAGCGCCGCTCTGTCGTACACGCCGCCCGTAGGGTTTGATGGCGAGCAGAGGATAAGCAGCTTTGTTTTGGGCGTAATGGCGCGTTCGAGTTGCTCGGCGCTCATTTTAAAGCCGCTTTCGAGGGTTGTTTTCACGATAACGCTCTTGCCGCCTGCAAGCTTCACCAGCTCGGAGTAGCTCACCCAGTACGGTGCGGGAATAATTACCTCGTCGCCCTCGTCCACGAGGCTCATGATGGCGTTTGCCAGCGAATGCTTTGCCCCGTTCGACGCTGTAATCTGTTCGGGTTTATAGTCGAGGTCATTTTCGCGCTTCAGCTTGTCGGCAATGGCTTTGCGCAAGTCCATGTATCCATCCACAGGCGTGTAGAACGAGTAGTTGTCGTCCACCGCCTTTTTGGCAGCCGCCTTTATGTGGTCGGGGGTAAAAAAGTCCGGTTCGCCCGCCGTAAGGTTTACAATATCAAAACCCTTTGCTTGCAGGTCTTTCGTTTTTTGGTTCATCGCCAAAGTTTGCGATTCGGCAAGGCTTTGCAGCCGTTGGGACAGGTAGCTTTCCATAAAAACACTAAGTGTGATGTATGCCTCCTTGCTATAGCGCAAGGCTGCGGATTAAAAATTAAAATGTTCGCTTACATTTGCGCTGCAAAAGTAAGAAAAATTGTACGATTTACGATGCCTGCGTATGCTATTTTTCAACATTCCACAATGGTTACTTCACCCTCGTTTGACCACTTGAGGCGGTCGCTCCAGGGAATTTGCGCGGCTTCGGGGCGGCGGTCAAAAACCACCAGATAGCAGTGCGTCGGCGCAGCGGCGTTCGCGCAAAGCGGCGGCGAAAAGCTGTTGCGGTAGCGGAGAATTTGCTGTATGCCCGTTTCCTTTACCTTGTCAATGGATTGCCCTTTTCTTCGCAGCTTCACCTCGATGATGTCCCAGCGACCCATGTACTCCACCGCCAAGTCCATGCGGCCGCGACCGGCGGCATACTCCCGCTCAATGTGGCCGTCCCCGTTGGTAACCCGCTGCAAGAATGCCATCAGCAGCAGGTGCGGGAACGCTTCGGAGTAGCCCGACATTTCTTCCCACTCCTCAGAGTGGGTTTGCCAAAATCCCTGAAACTCGCGCAGGAGGCTGTCCATATCCAGCGTGCCGTCGGGCTTTTGCCATTGCCACTCGGGCGCCGGTATGGCCAGCTGCGTGCTGTAGGTGAGGTGCCGCGCTATGACTTCCCGATAAATGGGGTTGGCTACTTGCGGCGTGCCGTTCTCTACGGTAACAAGGCCAAGGTCTATGCAAATGCGAAACGTTTCGCTTTCGGCAAGCGTGGGGTCGAGCACGCCGGTAATCAATTTTTCGATAAGGGCACGGACGGCGGGGTCTTCCAAGCGGTAGGCGAGAGCGTCGAGGTGCGTTTCGCGCGCTAAAATCATTTGCTGCCGCGCCTCTTCAATGTGCTCAACCGTTACGGTTTCCGTACTTGCTTCGTCCAGTATCCGCAGCGTTGCTCTTTTGAACAGAGAATTTACTATCCAAGGCTGCCCTTTCGACTGCTTATATACGTAGTCCAGCGCTTCCTGCGTAATTTGCTGCCCGTTTTCTGCGGTGCGCTGGGCAAACAAGTGTACCACATCTTCTTTTGTAAAGTTGCTCAGCACGGCAGAGTCTTCCTTGACGTTAAACGGCGAGCCGGGGTTTACCGCCCTGCCGTCTTTGGCTTTCGTAATGTAATCTTTCAGGTCGCGCATACCCACCAGCGCCACAGATACGGGAAACGCGCCCACGCCGCGAGACGCAAAGCCTCCGCGCAGCTGGCGCAGGAAGCTCACCATAGCGTCGCCCTCCAGCACATCCACCTCGTCAAACAGCACAATCAGGGGCTTGGGCGCTACCAGCGCAGACCACCGGATTAGGGTATCGCTCAACATGCTGCTGGCGTTGGTCGCGGATACCCCCGGCACATCCATTGCCGACATTCGGGTATATTCCCGAATAGCGCTGCAAATGGCAGGCATGGCTCGCTCCGGCTCTGTAACCCCATGACATAATTTTTTTTTGCAAAATTACATGAAAAACATCATCTTTCCAAGTGGGGGAGAGTAAAACGCAGCATTTATATCCGTTATTAACCGACTAAAACCCCGTCTTGTTTTTATTGGTTTGATAACCAAATGATTGCATGGCAAAACGACTATTTTGTAGCGTAACCTATTAATTGTCAAATAAATAAAAACACAACAAATTTTACTCTATCAGTAGTGGTTTACAATATCACAACCTTTTGCTTGCAGGTAACTCTCCAATTGCTACAGACGGATAAAAATCTCTCGTTAATTTTTTAGAATAATTGACTGAAAATCAACATTTTCAATTTAATATAAAGTTGATTTTCTCTTTGAGGTTACAGAACATAATTTCTGAGTAGTATTTTCTTGTATTTCGTCCTTAAAAACCCAATACCTCTCCGCAAAAGGCTCCCTTTGCGGTGACGAAAAAAATATTTAATTCGCTCGTATGCAATTTCATCCTCTTCGATAATGGAAGGAAATTTTGTAACAGCTTGAGTTGCGAAATTTACTTTATACATATCGGATACATCAGAATGTGTGCCAAAGCCATCATGTCCTATGTTATTTACCATTGAAATGGCAGGATGTAATGCCAATCCTCCGTGTAAGAACATA
>JAITAP010000119.1 GCA_031284065.1 Prevotellaceae bacterium | reverse complement strand
GGAATGTAAAAACGGGACGGAAGAAAAAATGTGTAACGATGGAATTTTCTACCAACATTCCGTCCCTACGGGACGGGGGAACCGAAAGGGGGGTATCCGTTTTCTACCAACATTCCGTCCCTACGGGACGGGCGCGTGGGGATTGAGAATTTTGAATTGGCTGATGCCGAGCAAGTCCCGCAGGGACGACACTTGATTAACCGTAGGCTTTAGCCTACGGTTACGATAGCGCTCTCCTCTTAAGTCCCGCAGGGACGACACTTGCTGTCGCCTCCCAAGTGTCGTCCCGCAGGGACTTACACGGCGTAAGCCAATTCAGAATTTAAATTTTTTCAAGTTCTCGTTGCAACAAAGTCACCAAAGATATATATTTGTAATTTTTAATCCGTAACTCAATGTTAAACCCAGATGTCTCCAATCAAGAATTTCAGCTGGCGTTGGATTTCATAAACAATACACAGCAGCATATTTTTCTTACCGGAAAAGCGGGGACCGGAAAAACCACTTTCCTTAAGTACGTCCGCGAGCATGGCGATAAAAAAATGCTGGTAGCCGCGCCCACAGGCGTAGCGGCCATAAACGCCGGAGGCGTAACGCTACACTCGCTGTTTCAGCTGCCGTTTGAGCCGTATATCCCCGGAGCAGGCTACAGCCAAAACACGGCGCACTTCCGCATGACAAAGCAAAAAATCGATTTGCTGAGAAGCGTCGATACGCTCGTGATTGACGAAATCAGCATGGTACGCGCAGACCTCCTCGACGCGGTGGACGCTTCGCTACGGCGCTACCGAAACAACCTGCAACCTTTTGGCGGCGTGCAAATGCTCTACATTGGCGACGTATTTCAGCTCCCGCCCGTTGCAAAGGAGGAGGAGTGGGCGCTGCTGGCGCCCTACTACCAAAGCCAATTTTTTTTCCACGCCAAAGTTTGGGAAAAAGCATTGCCGCTGTACATCGAGCTCAAAAAAATCTACCGCCAAAAGGAGCAAAAATTTATCGATTTGCTCAACAAGGTACGGCATGGCAACCTAAACAGCGCCGACACAGCCATGCTAAACGAACACTTTAAGTATAATTTTAATCCCCCGGAGAGCGAGCGCTACGTTACGCTATCTACTCACAACTACCGCGTTGACCGCATAAACGCGCAAAAGCTGCAAGAGCTGCCCGAAAAAGAGCATCGCTTTCGGGGTACCATAGAGGGCGAGTTTTCCGAACACTCGCTGCCCACAGAGATGGAGCTCGTGCTAAAAAGAGGCGCACAAGTCATTTTCATAAAAAACGATAGCGGGCAGTACCGGAAGTTTTACAACGGCATGTTGGGGGTGGTTACGGGATTCAGCGACAAGGAAATAAAAGTACAGCCTGTGGACGCAAGCCTCCCGGAGCTGACGGTGGGGCGCGAAACGTGGAAAAACATTCGGTACTCGCTCAATAAAGAAAAGAACTCAATAAGCGAAGAAGTGCTTGGCGCGTTCACGCAATACCCCATACGCCTTGCGTGGGCTATCACCATTCACAAAAGTCAGGGGCTGACCTTCGACCGCGTTATTATCGACGCGGGGCAGGCGTTCGCGCCCGGGCAGGTGTACGTTGCCCTGAGCCGCTGCACCTCCCTCGACGGGCTTGTGCTGCAATCGCGCATAACCCCCGAAAGCATCACCGTTGATAGCAACGTCATAGCATTCTCGGAGCGAGAAGATTCCGTTAGTAAGCTTCAACAAGTGCTACAGGTAGAAAAACCGCGTTTTTGCGCAAAAAAAATACGCGCCATATTCAACCTCCAGCCGTTAGCCAACGCCGCAAGAAACTTCCTTGAGCTTGTGCCGGAGAAAAAAATCCCGGAGCCCGAAAAGGCGCAACAGCTTTCCCTGCAAATCTACCAAAAAGCCAGCGCGCTAAAAGAAATTGCCGACAAGTTTACGCCCGAGCTGGAAAAGCTGCTGGGCGATACGCAAAAAACCGGCGATACGCAAGCCTTGCGGCAGCGCGTGGAAAAGGCGGCCGGCTACTTTTACCCTAACATTGACCAGGAAATTTTGCTGCCGCTGCAGCTGCACGCGGCGCAGGTTAAAAAAGCCGTGCGGGTAAAAGAGTATATTAAAGCGTTGGCAGAGATAGAAGTAGATATATTGCTTGTACTTAAAAAATTGCAGGTTATAAAATACGGTGATGCAGTTTTAGCGGAAATAGAGCCGCCAACGCGCGAAGTAGAGGTGGTGCAAATCAAAGAAACGTCTAAGCCGGTGAAAGGCGATTCGGCAAAGGTTACGCTGGAAATGTTCAGCAAGGGTCAAGCGGTAGCGGAAATTGCTCAGGCGCGCAATATTTCCGCAAGCACGGTAGAAACACACCTTGCGCAGCTGATAGCATCCGGCAGCTTTGATATTCATAAATGGCTAAGCAACGAGCAAGTAAACGACATTGAGGCAAGCATAAAAGGGGCGGAGAGCAAAACCGTAACGCAAATATTCGCAATGCTGAACCAAAAGTACTCCTACGGAGAAATACGGGGCGTAATGGCGTACCGGCAGCTCAAAAGCAAGGCAGATAAAGCATAGCCTTTGCTGCTACTGAGGTTGTTTTGGTAGGAAAATGAGGTGTAAATGAGGTTTTTATCGCCGCCAACCCTATTCGTAATTCTTAATGGCTTTGCTGCAACGAGAATTTGAGAAAAAATTTTGAATTTTGAATTAGCTGACGCCGGGCAAATCTACCAACATTCCGTCCCTACGGGACGGCAGAAACGCCACCCTTGCGAGG